>CAZQKT010000060.1:2818-20358 GCA_964594055.1 uncultured Spirochaetales bacterium | reverse complement strand
AATCGAGAATTACCGAGTTACGCCGGGGGTTGTCCGCGATGTAGTCCTCTTCAAGCGATTTCCTCACCGGCGGGATGGCCAGTTTCTCGTAGCGGGTCCACATCTCCTCAGAAGACATGAGGAACTTCACGAACTCCCAGGATTCGTCCGGATGCTCGGAATCGGCACCGATTACGAAATACCGCTGGCCGCAGAACGCTTTCTGCCGGACCGGGCCTTCCAAGACCGGTGCATAGCCGAACTTCTCTTTGAGTGACGGGTCCGCACCAATCATGTTCATGATGTGGGATGTCATGATGTTTCCCATGGCACTTCGGTTGTTCTGGAAGGGATGGGTGTCGAACTCGACCCATTCGTGAGGGAAACTCACATTTTCCTGATGAAGGTCGGTCAGATATTCAAGTGCCTGAACGGCGCCGTCGTCGGTAAAAGAAGGTTCTTGTGCGACCTCGTCGATTACCTTCGAGCCCGCCTCCCGCATAAACGGTTCGGTAAAGACGAGGGCCAAGTCCTGACTGGGAAGGTCCATCCCGGCCCGTTGCAGGTCGCCTGAAGAATCGTAGACCGATGCTTTCATAGCCATTGAGCGCAATTCTTCCCAATTGGATGGGCCTTTGTCCGGATCGAGGCCTGCTTCGGCAAAGAAATCTTTGCGAAATACCCGGATGACCGGTGCCGGGAAGAAACCCAGACCGACGAGGGTGCCTTTGTACTTACCCATGTTGTATACGGACTCGGGAATGTCGTTTTTGTCTTCCCACTGGTCGACATAGGGCTGGAGGTCTAAGAACTCGCCCCGGGCCCCCCGGGTGCCGAGATAGACTAAGAATGCAGAGAACACGTCCGGGTAGGTACCGCTTAATTTGGCCGTATTCAATTTCTGCATAATATCTGCGGAGCTCGACGGGACAACAGTTGTCTCTACTTTGATGTTCGGATTACTCTCCATGAACTTTGGGCCCATGGAGTTGAAGTACGCATCGTTGGCTTTATTTGCACTCGGAAACCAGAAATCGATGGTCACCACGTCTTCCCCTGCTTCTTCTTCCTGTCCGCCGCTGAATGCAAAAGGAACAGTGAGAAAAACCATCACCATAAAAAGAATGATACTTTTTTTGAGCATATTACTCTCCTTTACTGTATTTTTCTTATCGTACACCCGGTTTTTCATTATGTCAAGGGGTAATTTAACCCGATTATGTCATGGGGATACATAATAGCTTGACGTAACTGAAATTTGGTTCTATGATAATGGAAATGGTAAAAAAACGGGTCGTAAAGCAGAAAACGTTAAAAAAGAACAATAGAAACATCGTTTTCTCCTATATGCGTAATTCCGGACCTATTACGATAGCAGATTTATCGGAGGCGGTACAGTTAAGCCGAAATACAATCGTAAAAATAATCGACTATTATGAAAAGGGCGGATTTATCGAAAACATCGGAAAGGGAGATTCGACCGAAGAAGGGGGAAAGAAGCCGAACATCTATCAATTCAATCCTCTGGCCAGGGTGGCCTGCGGTATTGAACTGATCGAAGGTAAAGTAACTATTGTGTTTACCGACCTGCGGGCGGAAGTCATCAAAGCGTACACTGAGCAGCTTGATTGGAATACCGAAGTCGATATCATCTTGAAACGGGTCGAGACAATTTTTAATCGATTTATGCAGTCCTCTGACATTCCGGAGCACAAGGTGCTCGGCATAGCGTTCGGTGTTCACGGGGTAGTTGATTATTCTTCGGGAATAATCCTCACTTCTCCGCATAATCCGGCATGGGGAGAAAATGTAAACGTAAGAAAACGGATGCAAAAGATTTTTCCAGAAATTCCGGTGTACCTGGACAATAGGATCAGGTTCGAAGCGTTTGCGGAACTGGTAAAGGGGGAGTGGGGCGGGGCCAAAGACATCATCGTCCTCGACGTTGGTGAGGGGACGATAAGCGGAGTCATATTAAATAATACCCTGCGGCGGGGAAAACATTTTCTTGCCGGGCATATTGGACATATGATCCTGAATCCGGAAGATGAGGAAATTTGCCATTGCGGCGGGCGGGGCTGCTTCGAAATGCTTATCTCGACAAAGAGACTGCTGAGATACGCAATAAACGGGTATAGAGAAAATCAGAATTCCCTGCTGTTTAACGGTAAAAGTCCGGAGGAGATAACAGCGGAGGATGTTTTTATTGCATCTAACCGTGAAGATGCGTTTGCACAGTCCTTAATTGATGAGATCGGCCATTGGCTTGCTGTAGGAATTCACAATCTCGGATTGATGTATGATCCGGACATCATCGTTTTACAGGGTACCTATGCGAAAGCAGGCAATTACCTGCTTGACCGGGTCCGTAAAAACGTCAACGAAATTTCACTTTTAAAAGTAAAACAGACGTTACAGATCGAATATTCCCGCATAAACGATACAGCAGGAGCAATCGGTGCTGCGGCCTATGTAATTTCTGAGTTTTCTAAATAAGGAGAAACAGGTATGAACAGCACAACAAAATCCGGACCGAATGTAGTTCTTATCTTAGTCGACGATATGGGGTATTCCGATATCGGCTGCTACGGGTCGGAGATTTCCACTCCCAACATAGACCGGCTGGCCGGGGAAGGTGTGCAGTTTACCCAGATGTACAACTGCGCCCGATGCTGTCCTTCCCGAGCCACCCTACTGACCGGTCTTTATCCCCACCAGGCAGGTATCGGTCATATGGTCACCGATTTAGGCCATCCCTCCTATCAGGGGTACTTAAACGACCAGTGCCTCACTATCGCAGAGATGGTAAAAAAGGCCGGGTACCGCACTATCTTAAGCGGCAAGTGGCACGTCGGCGGGCTCTACAACGGTCTCCCCGCTGAAGAGTGGAAACCGGGGGACCCAAAACATCCCACCCCCAACGGCCGCGGGTTCGACGAGTTCTACGGGATTCTCGAGGGGTGCGGCAGCTACTTCAATCCCCATACCCTGATGCACAACGGAAAATTCGTGCCGGCCGAAGGGGACGATTTTTATCTCACCGATGCGATCAGTGATTTCGCTGTCGAGCAGATCAACAAGAGCGCCGGCGCCGATCCTTTTTTCATGTTCGTCTCCTACACCGCACCGCACTGGCCGCTGCACGCATTACCGGAAGATATCGCCCTCTTCGAAGGAACGTATCGGAAGGGGTGGGACCAAGTGCGGAAAGACCGGTACGACAGCATGGTGGATAAGAAAATCATCGACGAGAAATGGAAGATATCCCCCCGGGACGAAGAGGCACCTCCCTGGGAAGAGAACAAACTGAAAGATTGGGACGACATGCGAATGGCGGTGTATGCAGCCCAGGTCCACCGGATGGACACCGGGGTGGGGAAGATCATGGATGCCATCCAAAAAAACGGAATCGATGACAACACTCTGGTGCTGTTCGTCTCCGATAACGGAGGATGCGCCGAGTTTTTGGCCGAAGACGGGTTCGTCCAGAACCTGATCTACCCGAGCAGGGACGGGACCATCGTAAAAGCGGGGAATTTCCCCAACGTCATACCCGGCGGAGAAGAGACCTATATGAGTTATGACCTCCCCTGGGCCAATGCGAGCAACACCCCGTTTAGGCTGTTCAAGCACTGGGTGCACGAAGGCGGCATCTCCACTCCGTTTATCGCCCGCTGGCCTCGTCGTATCAAAGCGCACCGGATGGTCCACGCTCCGGCACATTTTATCGACATTATGCCCACAATTAAGGAAGTTACCGGGGCACCGTATCCCGACGCCGATAACGGAAGAGACATCCATCCCCTTCCGGGGGAGAGCCTCATCGAAGCGTTCGGTGCAGGGTGGAGCAGGCATCGGCCCATCTTCTGGGAGCACGAAGGCAACTGTGCCATGCGTGAAGAAAACTGGAAACTGGTCCGCAAGTACCCGGGCGACTGGGAGCTGTACAACCTGGAACAGGACCGGACCGAACTGCACGACCTGCGAAGCAAGGAGCGGGACCGCACCGACCGGATGATACGAGAGTGGGAAGCGTGGTCTAAGGAGTGCTGCGTCCTCCCCTGGGAACGGCTCGAGGACATCGCACCGGAGTAGGGGTTGACAACCATAAAGAGATGTCTTACATTGTAAGACATGAAGCGATCAACAATTACGATCAGACTAGACTCGGACCTGGAAGCTCTTCTGAATAAAGTAAGCCGTCATTCAGGAGTTTCCCGAAGCGAATTGGCCCGTGAGGCCCTACGGAGGCAGTTGCGTATCAATCAATTTGAGAATTTGCGTAAACGGACCATGCCGTTTGCAGAAGCCAGAGGATATCTTACCGACGAGGATGTTTTCAACGAGATTTCATGAAAGTGTTTCTCGACACCAATGTATTGGCCGGCGCTGTTGCTACGAGAGGATTGTGCGCAGATATTTTTCGTGAAATTATTGCTTCACATCAACTAATACTGTCCGAGACCGTTATAGAGGAATTACAACGAGTACTCAACGATAAGTTTCGGTTGCCGGAAGAGATTATAAACGAATACATTTGGCTGCTCCGTCAGGACACTCGTATTGTCGAAGAAGATACAATTCCCCACCTCGATTTTGAAGACAGGTCCGATGTCCCTATTTTAGGAGCTGCTTTGAAAGCGGAAGCGGACGTTTTTATTACCGGCGATAAAGCGATACAGCTGCTTTCCAAAATTGGGGATACGACAATCCATTCTCCGAGAAGCTTCTGGGAGGCTTTGAGTACTTTCGAACAAAACGATTGATCGATCTGTAATCCATGCAATCAAATAAGCTGGTCAATAAAAAATAACTTCCATCCCTTCCTGTTCCACGAGCTCTTCCATCTCTTCAGGCCCAGGGCGTTCACCTTCGAACCGGGCCGCGGCATCCAGGACCATGGGGAGGACATCCAGGTCTCCGGTGGAGAGAAGAAAGATATATTCTTCGGCCATGGCCCAGTGGACCGCCTTTTCGACTGCCGCGGGGTCATCCAGGGGTCGGTACCACGTAACATGGTCTTTTCCCTTTCCGTTCCAGAGCCCCCGGGCGGAATGTTTTATAGTCTGCAGCGCTATGGAGTGCTCCCGGCAGTAGTCGAAGAGTTCCTTGAACGAGTCGCGGTAGGCCCGGTTTTTCATGAGGAGGTAGTTGTAGGGGGCCAACACACTGTCGAACGGATACTTTTCTATACTCAGCAGGTGTTTCTGCGGGACATCGAGCCCGTGCCCGGTAATGCCTAAAAACTGGGTAAGCCCCTCTTCCTTCGCTTCGACCATCGCCTGGAGGGCACCCCCTTCGTTGAAAAACAGTTCCCTGCCCGAGATATCGGTCAGATTGTGAAACTGAAGCATATCGACCGAGTCTACCTGCAGCCGTTCCAAGCTGCGGTGGATCTGTTCTTTTGCCCCCTGGTAGAGCGGGACGTCGCACTTCGTAGCCAGAAAGAAATCCTTCCGGTGTTCCCGCATCCAGGGGCCCACCCGGAGTTCAGATTCTCCGTATTGGGGGGCAGTATCGATGTGATTGATCCCGTATTCGAGGAGAAGCTCGAGGGCGCGGTCCGCTTCATCCTGGGAGCACCATTTAAGACAGACTGCACCGAAGAGGATTTTCGTACTCATGTGACCGGTGCGGCCGAACGGTTGTGTCGGTATGGTTCGTTTGCTCATCCTGCTATCTCGTCAATTTTTTTGAGTTCTTCTTCGGTCAGAGGTGGAGCATCACTTGCTTCTGCGTTTGCTATGACCTGTTCCGGGGTCCGCGCTCCGGGGATGACCGTAGAAACGGCGGAGCTGGCCAGACAGAACTGCAAGGCGGCCTGGACAAGGGTCCTTTTGCCGGGGATCTCTAAAAACCGGAGCTTTTCCACCTTATCGACGAGCTCCTCTATTTTTTCTACCGGATAGCTGAAGTGGCGGTGGTCCGTTTCCGGAAACCGGGTCTCTTTGGTAAACTTGCCGCTTAAAAACCCCGATGCGAGGGGTACCCGGGCGATGACCGCAGCCCCTTTCTTTTCGCATACCGGTAAAAAATCGTTTTCCACACTGCGGGTAAATATGTTGTAGACAACCTGAAAGAAATCGAACCCTTTGTTTTGGTCGAGGATGTATTTCCCCTGTTCGGACGGTCCGAAACCGGGCTGGGCGGCCCGGGGCGGCATAATGGAAAACCCGTAGAAGCGCAGTTTCCCTTCGCTTTTCAGTTTCTCGAGCATCTCGACAGTATCGTCTTCAAGCCGCCATGACGGCCCTGGGGAGTGAAGATGGAGAAAATCAACATAGTCGGTCTGCAGCCGCTGTAAACTCGCCTCCAGCGCCTTACGGGTATATTCGGGAGAAAAGTCTTTTACCCAGTTCCCCTGCTCGTCTTCGTGGTTCCCGTATTTCGTCGAGATAAATACGTTGTCCCGTTTGTCTTTAAAGGCCTTTCCGACCAGTGTTTCGCTGTGTCCGCGGCCGTATGCATCTGCGGTGTCGATAAAGGTGATACCGTGGTCTACGGCAGCATCCAGTACTTTCAGTGAGGTGTTGTCGTCCACTTCTCCCCAGCCGATCTGCCGTGTTCCGATCATAGTCGGTCCGCCCATCTGCCAGGTGCCGAGTCCTACCTCAGAGACGGTAACGCCTGTATTGCCGAATTTCCTATAGTTCATGTGTGTCTCCTTCGCATCTTTATTTTATTCATGTAGTCATTATAACAGGTTTTACTATAATGATCAGGGCGGTGGGTAAATGCTGTCTTTTTTTAACGGCAGCTCCTCCTAACCCGCCACCTTTATCGGGGAGCTCCACGCCATCTGTCCGTTTTTCTGCCTGACCCTGATGTAATAGACAGCTTCTCCCGGCCCGGCGGGGTCGGTGTACGTAAACTGCCATAAGAATTCTTCCCGCCTCGGTGCCCGGTGGATTCGCCAGGCCGCAGCTTCGATGTCGGGTGTGCTGTATCCGGTGACCGCCCCTTTGAGGGCCCGCTCCAGCGGGACCGGCCCGCCGTCAGCCCGCGGATTGTTCCGGTGGGAGAGGAGGATGCGTCCGTTTACAGGCATTTCTACTTCCAGACAGATACCCTGACAGCTGTTGGTAAAGGGGTTGGGATTGCCCCAGGTCTTGGCATAGAATGAGACCGTTTTCTCATCTTTCCGCTCCCAGGAGTAAAACAGATCATCCTCATCGATTTTATCTTTCTCCAACGGAGAGAGGACCAGCGGTCCACGGAACCGCGGTTCTACCGAGAGAATCTTCCCCGTATCGATTCCGAAATCGAGGTCCCACTCGGTTATTCTGTCCCGGTGGCCCCAGCCCAATTCGAGGAACAGCTTGGTATGTATTGTGTCGGTCCTTTCGCCGAGCTCGACGTCGCACTGGGAGAACCGTTCGAGGAGCCGTCCGTTTTTGATGATATCGACATAGTCGATGGGACCACCGCCGTGGACAGCTGCGGCAATTTCACGTTTTTTCTCGCCTTCTCCGA
Source organism: uncultured Spirochaetales bacterium (assembly GCA_964594055.1). Taxonomy (GTDB): domain Bacteria; phylum Spirochaetota; class Spirochaetia; order SPDA01; family CAZJBZ01; genus CAZKZZ01. Next base: position 12,906 of record CAZQKT010000060.1, on the reverse strand, counting down.
TACGCGAACCCATCGGAAATCCGTCCAGTGTAAACTCCAAACCGATTTTATCTCCGGTGCAGGCGTAGGTCCGCCGGTTTATAAGGGCGTCCCATATCCCTTTACGGGTAAGCTCTTTTGCCCACACCCCGGTCACCCCACTTCCGTAGCTTCCCGGCGAGGCTGAATGGTGGTCGGTATTCCCCACCACGCCGAAGAAATGGCCCTGCCGCAGCCCTTCCGCCATGGTGCTCTCTCCGTCCCCGGGGCCCATGGTGTGCAGAAACGAGGCGGCCGCCTCATCATCTTCGGCCATCCCGTGCATGGAGGCAATTTCTACGATCGGTGCAAACTCGGGATTAAAGCTTTTCCAGTTGATGCCCCGCCGTCCCTGCTTATACCCGATATGATGCGGAAACGCCATTGCAATGGTCCCCGCTGCAGCCAAATCCCGGAGGGTCGCTTCCAGGTCCTGAATACTCTTCGCGTAAATGATCTCCCCGGTCCCGTCCCTGTAGATGATCGTCCTGTCGCCGTCTTCCATGGAGTGGATTTCGAAGCCGGGATAGGTAACGAACTCGTGGTCACGATTTTCACGGTTGTTCGTCTCGATTACCTCAGGCCACAACTGTTTCAGTTTGTCGAACCCTTCGTTGTGAAAGTCGATAACTCGCCGGATGGCGGGGTTCGGTTCCGGCATGTCCGGCCAGTGGGCGTGTCCGGTAACCGAACAGAAATCGAGATGCATTTTGGCATTTCGGAGGGCCGTTTCCAGCGTACCCTTGGCGTAGGAGATACCGCAGTGCGTGTGCAGGTCCCCGAAATAGAGATTATAATTGTCATACGGTTTCATCGTCTTACCTTCTTGTTGAAATTATTTGGTGTATTTGTGCAGCAGTTCATCGATCTTGTGTGCCGTTTTTTTGGGAAGGTCCCAATCACTTGCCTTGGCCGTTTCTACGATCTGGCCCTTCCGGCGTGCTCCGACGATCGCCGCGGTCAGTTCCGGCCTGCGGAGCACCCAGGCAATGGCGAGCTGGGCGGTGGTTTTTCCGTGTTCCTCGGCGATACGGGTGAGAGCGTCGATGAGAGCGAGATTGTTACTCAAAAGCGGTTCCTGAAACAGAGGGTCGCGGCTTCGATGGTCGTTATCTTCGAGGGATTCGGCACGCTCGCGGGTGATCTTACCGGTGAGAAGCCCTTTCTGCATGGGGCTGTACACAATGACCCCGATGTTGTGCCGGCCGCAGTAGGGCAGAAGTTCTTCTTCCGCCTCCCGCCTGAGCATGCTGTACGGCGGCTGAAGGGAAGCGATCGGATGGATATCTTTTATCCGCTCCATCTCGAACACTGAAAAGTTCGACACACCGATATACCGGACTTTTCCTTCCTTTACCAGATCGGCCAGGGTCTGCCATCCTTCTTCGATGTCCTCTTCCGGGTCGGGCCAGTGGATCTGGTATAAATCGATCGTATCCACTCCGATCCGCTTCAAACTGTCTTCGAGTTCTTGTTTGACCGATTCCCGCTTGAGCCGTCCGGCCAATTCCCCCTTTTCGTTCTGATATCTGCCGCATTTGGTAGCAATAAGGGGATGTTCACTTTTAGGGATTTCTTTGAGTGCACTGCCCAGTACCTCTTCCGAATGTCCCAAGCCGTAAATTGCCGCAGTATCGATCCAGTTTATGCCGATTTCAAATGCCTCGTGGATTGCGGCGATCGAATCCCGGTCGTCCTGATCACCCCAGCCGGCTTTCCAATTGCCGCCGCCCTGCGCCCAGGTGCCTAATCCGACTGTAGTCAGTTCCAGTTCGGTCCAGCCAAGTTTCCGTTTTTGCATATTGTATCCCTCCACTTCTTACTCTAACCGGTTACAGTAAAAAATCAAGATAGGGCCCCTTAATAAGGCCCGAATCCGATCAGTACGGCTACAGTGGGCTCAGCAGGTAAGATGGAGGATGAGGTTTGTATCTTTGTCGTTTATGTGGTTGATGGCATCAGGGGTGGTTTTAGTGATGAGCTCTACGCTGTGTTTTTCTGCTTCCTGCCTGACATCGTCGGTTACGGGGAGTTTTCCGTACATCCCGGTCCCGATTACGAGACGGGGCGCGTCCCAGGGGATGTTTTCTGCTGCAGTAAGCGGGGTGTGACCGTACTGCGATTTAAACGGCTTGGACTTCTTCTTTTTCCGTTTTTCGACGGTACTCCCGCGGATTACGACATCCTTTTCGTATTCCTTCCCGTCGATGGTTATGGTCCCGAAATCGTATTTATCTACGGTCATAACAGCCTCCTTATACTAAAGATACTGGTAAATAGTACGGATTTCAAATTTGACATTTGACCCGTAGTGGTTTACAACTGAAAGGGGGTGAGTCTAAAAACTAAGGTTGGGAAAAATGGGAAAACACGTATGTATCATTTCTGCTCTATTTTTGTTTGTAAATATCGTTTTTTTAGGGGCGATCGGCACTTATGAGGCGGACCCGAACAAGCTGGTGGGTAAAATCACCCATGTCGAAGGCAATGATCTCAAAATTGTAAACAGCGATCGGGACCGGAATGTTACGTACACACCCGGTGAGCGGCTGGTCAACATATATGAGGGCGGCTCGGTTATCACGGGGGATGATACGTTCGTAGAAATCTCACTTCTCAATTCCCGCACATTGATCAAGGTGGCGGAGAACACCCACTTCAGGCTGCAGCATGTGGAGATGCAATCCGGACAGAGTGTGTTCCATGTCATAGCCGGGAGGATCCGCTCTAGAATCGATAGACTCTCTCCTAAACATCAATTCAACTTTATCGCCTCGAATACGGTCTCCGGGGTGCGGGGGACTGATTTCGGGATTACCGTTGTCGGGCCGGACGGGGATGCGCAGATCTACTGTTTCGAAGGTGAGGTGGAGGTGGTTCCCCTTGAATACCTCCGGCCGATACCAACGGGAACGTTCGAACGGACGGTGGTCGCAGCCGATGAGATGGTTACTGTCCCCGGCGAGGGCGCCCCGCCTGTTATCGAGAAAACCCCGGTCCCGGCTTCGATTAGGGCGTACTGGGATGCCCATCCGTTTAAGACCCGGGAGGTGCCGGGGGCGAGATTCGGACCTGCCGGAGACCGCAGCAAAACCCCGCTCCTCATTGCAGGGGGTGTTGCCCTCGGTTTGGGGGTCATTGCCGAAACGGTCGGTATTATCAGTCTGGCAACCTTATCGTCGGCCCAGGACGCCGGAGCGTTCACCGACCAGCAGACGTTCGGGACCATCACGGCTGCCGGGGGCGGCGCACTGCTCCTCGGTTCAGCGATCTCGTTCTTTCTGGGACTGGTGCTGGGGGATTAGGTGTAGGACAATAAAAAAACCGGTTGAGTCGGTATGAATACAAACTCAACCGGTTTAAATGTTATTACGTGCAGATTTGATTGTATTTATTGTTTCTTAAGCGTAATCCTTTCAGTTACTTCTTCTACATAATCAGTACGTATATCAGATTCAAAATCCAGTTCATAAGTTCTTGTGAGCGTCATTGTCGATCCGCTTATGGAATAATGGTAGCTTCTACTCTCTTCTGTATATTCAGATTCTTCTTCGCTCTCGCTGGCATCATCAAAGAGATGTTCTTCCGTGTAACTAGACCAGAATATTGAAAGTACTTTATCTTTGCTGTTAACCGCGCAAAAACCGCTTCCGGAAACTTCGAGTTCCCAATCAAAATCATTTCCAGAAGAGTCATTTAATTCTCCTTCAACAGTAGCAGAAAAAGTAGCTGATTCATTCTGAATATTTAAAGACCCGCTCTTGAAATCGCCTTCCCATTGCCAATCATTTGAGTCAAGGTCTGCATCAACACTTCCCCCCGTAATAGACCACTGGCCATTTAAATCCAACGGGACCATCCCGCACGACGCAAACAGCACAACAGCGACTACACCGACCAATAAATACAGTAGAGTTTTTTTCATCACCCTCTCCTTAAAATTGTTTTATATTTGCATAGATTATATCACATTATAAATGATTACACCATATATTTTTGTAAAAAGTGGAAAAAAATCAGTTTTTTAAAAAAAGTGTTTGACAAACACTTCTCCGATCTTTACAAAGTAAATAGAAATTTAATCCACATGATCCTTAGGAGGGAATCTCATGAAAAAGATTGCTACGTTTGTTATGCTCCCCTTGTTGGTACTGTTTGTATTGAGCAGTTGTATCACAGCACCCTATGAAATCGAGAGGACCGACAGAGAGGTAAAAGCGGACAGAGTTACCGGTTCCGCCCTCTACATTTCGATTTTTGGTATTTTCGAAATTACCAACCCGGATAAATTGTACGACGAGTGTGTCGAAAAAGCCCTTCAAAAGGTCGGGCCCGATTATAAAGCGTTGCACGATGTACGTACCTGGACCACCCTGCATTGGGCAGTGTTTCCAGTCACTCTTTGGACGATGCATGTAAGCGGTATACCGGGCAACTAATCGAAACGTTTTTTTTTATTTCCCGGGAAGTGTACACACGTATCTGTCCCGGGAAAGTTTATTAATATTGTGTAAAAATTTCTCTCTTTTCAGAACGCGAAAGTAGTGCAGTTCAACGATTAAACATGTATGAAAAAAGCAATAGTTCTTGCTGTCCTTATCGTTAGTGCAGGCTTCCTTGCCTTCCTCCTTCTTCCCCTGGCAAGCAGGAGATATGCTATCTCCTTTAACGATGAGATGATCGCGAAAAAAGAAGAGTTTTTGGCAGAGGTGCGGAAAGAGGACCCGGCAGGCAACCGTTCGGCCCACCGAACGGAGGAACCGCCGAATATTCTCATCATCACAGCGGACGACTTAGGACTGACCGATATCTCCCTCTACGGAAGCAGGCAGGTCGACACACCACACATGGACGCAATTGGTACGGATGGGGTGATATTCACCGACGCGTACTGCACCTCTCCGATCTGCAGCCCTTCTCGGGCGAGTATGCTTACCGGCAGATACCAGCAGCGCTACGGGTTCGAACTGCAGCCCCAAAACCGGTACCCCCGCAACCGGCTCGAGTACTACGTGTTCAAGTTTTTTATCGATACGGGGAACTGGGTCCTGGTAGAACCTCCCGAGGTGCCGAAAAAGAAGGACGTAGAAAAACAGGGGCTCCCGCCGTCGGAGATCACCCTGGCCGAACTGCTTGGAGCAGGCGGATATGAGACCGGGATTATCGGGAAGTGGCATTTGGGTTTTAACGACCCGTTTATCCCGAACAATCGCGGTTTCGATTATCAGTACGGGTTTTACGAAGCGTTCTCTCTCTACGCACCGGTGGACCACCCCGATATCGTCAATTACCGGCATGACTACTTCGCGAACAAGCACATCTGGAAACAGGAACGGAGCGGCCCCTGCGCAGTCCGCCGGAACCACGAAGTGGTCGAAGAAGAAGAGTATCTTACCACCCGCATTGCGGAGGAGGCGGTCGAGTACCTGAGTAACCATCAAAACGACCGGTTTTTTCTCTACGTTCCCTTCAGCGCACCCCACACCCCCTTCCAGGCACCGGAGGAGTATGTGGACATGTTCTCGCACGTCGAGGATGAAAACAAACGGGTCTATTACGCGATGATCAAAGCATTAGACGACGGAGTAGGCATGATCATGCAGGCCCTCGAAGAGCTCGGACTCGAGGAGAATACGATTGTCATGTTTGCAAGTGATAACGGCGGGGCGAGTTATACCGGGGCAACGGAGAATGAACCGCTTAAAGGGGGGAAGTTTACCAATTTCGAAGGGGGCCTTTCCGTGCCCTATATGATCAGGTGGAAAGGGGTGCTTCCGGAAGGAGAGCTGTACGAACATCCGGTAAGCCTCCTCGATTTTTTTGCTACTTCGGCGGAGCTCGCCGGAGTGCAGCTTCCGGACGACCGGGAGTATGATGGAGTTAACCTCGTACCCTATGTGACCGGAGAGAAGGACGAAAAACCGCATGGAGCCCTATTCTGGCGGGCAGGCTTTAACAAAGCGGTGCGTAAAGGACCGTGGAAGCTTATCATTGACGAGCAGGCAGACCGCACCCTGCTCTACGACCTCGAGGCGGACAGGGTTGAACAGAATAACGTTGCAGAGGACCATCCCGATGTCGTCCGTGAATTGAAAAAGGCCCTCCGTGAATGGGAAAAGGGCCTTACAGGACCGCTCTGGCCGAGGGTGATGGACTACCGGTTTACCATAGACGGCGAGGAGTTCATGTTCGCCTTATAGATACATCTCTCCGGTTTTCTTACCGATTGTTTCGACCGCTTTTCGTCTGGACATCACCTTCCGCATAACAAACAAAGCTATTCTGTTTATTCTCCCCGGTACGACAAGCGGCCGTTTCCCTAGGTTTTCGAGTGCGATTTCGGCAACCAGCTCCGGCGGAGTGACCGGCGGGAATGCCGGTGGCCTGTTGTCCTTGAGGCTCTGCCTGAACCCGGGAGTATCGGTCGGGCCGGGACAGGAGGTGAGCACATCGATGTTATGGGGCTTTAATTCATACCACAGCCCTTCGGCTAACGTCATGTTGTACGCTTTACTTGCAGCGTAATTGGCCACATAGGGCGAGCCCTGGAACCCGCTCATCGAGGACATAAGAATGATGCCGGCCCGCCTGTCCATCGCTTCAGTGCGGACCTTGAACCGCTTTGCAAAATGGTGTGTCAAGAGAAGAGGCCCTCTGCAGTTGGTATCGATCAATGCCGCGTGGTCTTCCGGGGCGATCTCGAGGAAGGGGGCGGTGTGGGAGAGGGCCGCATTGTAGACGAATAGGCCGATGTCGAGGCCCTCTGTCGCCGCGGCGATGTGTTCGGAAGCGTCGGCAAGCGAAAGATCGAGAGGAAGGATGCTGCAGTGTACGGCATACCGAGACTCGATTTCCCGGGCGAGTTTCTCGAGACGTGACCGCGTTCGGGCGATCAGCACGAGATTACAGCCCCGCGATGCCAGTGCAAGGGAGAACGCCTCACCGATACCTTCGGAAGCGCCTGCAATGACGGCCCAGGGACCGTAGGTATCTTTGAATGAAGTGTGCTTTGTACTCACGGGCCTATCATACCCGATCAATCCGAAAAGCGGAATACCGAATAGGGTGTCTCCTTAGGCCTATACATGAGGAGGTGTTTTAGCATAGAATAACCCCATATCCGTTATGAATAAAAAAGTAAAAAACTTCCCCTTCGATCCGGGCCGATGGCCCTTTTTTTACGGCTGGATAATATTGGGTTTCGGCACTATCGGAATGCTCATGAGTGTCCCCGGACAGACGGTGGGGGTGTCCGTCTTTACCGACTATCTCATCGAAGCGCTCGCCATCCCTAGAAATCTGCTGAGCCTGGCATATCTGGCGGGCACGATCGGCAGCGCGCTCCTCCTTCCCCGGGCGGGAAGGTTCTATGACCGGTTCGGCCCCCGCACGATGGTAGTAATCGTAAGCATCGGGCTCGGTGGTATCCTGTTCTATTTTTCTTTTTCCGACAGTATTACCGCACTGCTGCGGCGGGGAATACCGTTTCTCGGGAAAGCGGTGGTTCCTTTTATAATAACCGGTTTCGGGTTTTTTATGCTCCGGTTTATGGGGCAGGGCTCTCTCACACTTGCCTCCCGAAATATGGTGATGGAATGGTTCGAGAAACGGCGCGGGCTGGCCAACGGGGTGCTCGGGGTGGCGGTGTCGTTCGGTTTCTCTTATTCGCCGCGGATCTTGGACGGCTTCATTCAGCAGTGGAGCTGGCAGGGGGCGTGGCGAATTATGGCGGTCATTATCGGCGCCGGATTCGCCCTGCTTGCATTTCTTTTTTACCGTGATAAACCGGAGGACCACGGACTGGTCCCGGACGGCAGAGATATCGCCGCATCCTCTCGGAACCATCCCGAGACCGTTGCGGCCCGCGGTTTTACTCTGCAGGAAGCCCGAAAAACGTTTTCCTTTTGGCTCTTTACCGCTGCCCTCCTCATTTCGGGGTTGCTCGTAACCGCCTTTACGTTTCACGTGGTCTCGATTTTCGAGACTTCCGGTTTGACCCGGGAACAAGCGGTTGCGATTTTCTTTCCCGCTTCTATTGTGGCGGTCACCTCCCAATTTTTAGGAAGCTACATAAGTGATTACGTAAAATTGAAGTACATCCTGTTCATGCAGCTTGTGGGGATGATGCTGCTTTCAATCGGGATTGTAACGCTTCGGAGCGGGCTGCCGGTCCTGCTTGTTATTATCGGTATGGGGATGAATCAGGGGCTTTTCGGCGTGAACGGGAATATCGTTTGGGCGAGGTTTTTCGGCAGAAAGCACCTCGGTTCGGTTTCCGGGTTCGCGACAGCCTGGTCGGTATCGGGGACGGCGGTCGGCCCCTTTCTTTTCAGTCTTTCTCTGGATGCTACCGGCTCTTACGCGGGAGCAGCTATTGTCCTGCTGGTAATTATATCGGCGTTGCTCATCGGTTCGCTTCGGGCGGACCGTCCGGAGTAGCGGCCCGAGCCGGCACTTTGCGTTTCTTGCCGATTTCGAGTATAGTGTAGTAATAATTATAGTTTATATATATGGAAGAGAGAACAATACAAGAAACGTTCCACAATGAAATGCCTCTTTTTGCGGGGATTAACTATTTAACGGTGTGCGATACCGCAGCCGGCAGATATAGCGAGGAAGCCTCGGAAGCTGCAAACGGGATCCGCGAAGTAATCCGGGGAGAGTGTGTTGTACTTTGCAGCGCATGAAAATATTACCCATATCAAGCATAATGAGGCGGCCCTTCGTGAAACCGAAAAAAAATATAATCTCCTCGATGAAAATGTAACGGACATGATCTCAGTTCATGAAAAAGACGGAAGATACAGTTTTGTCTCCCATTCTCATAGGGCCATTATCGAGACACCGCACGTTTCTACTGCCAGCTACCGAATCCGGCAAAAGGACGGCCCATACTTGTGGGTAGAGACGACCAGCAAGGTCGTTTCGGATTCGACCACCGGGGAGATTGCACAGGTTATTGCAGTTACGAGAGACATAACCGAGCGGAAAAAAGCGGAAGAATTGTTGAACGAACATCAAAACAGTCTCGAAAAGACAGTACGGGAGCGGACCGCGGAACTGCAGAAAGCAAATAGTACGTTAAAGGAAGAACTGGAGCGCCTATTTGCAGATTTTTCTCAGGGGGATGATTCAACGACACGAAAGTACGGCGGAATAGGGTTGGGGTTGACGATGGTACGAAGATTAATCACCCTGTTGGGCGGTACATGGGATCTTGAAAGCAGGGAAGGAGAAGGCAGCCTTTTTGCGTTTTCACTCCCTTTACAAGAGTTTGAGTAAGATGCTGTATGAAATAAAACAGGTCAAACAGGATACGGTAAATAGAACAAAGCGGTGGTTCATGGACCACTACTTCGACCTCTTTGTCTGGCAGAACAAAAAAAAGAACATCACGGCCTTTCAGCTCTCCTATGACAAATCGTTTCATGAACGGGCGATTACATGGCGGAAGCGGGGCGGCTATATGCACACACGTGTAGACGACGGTGAGGAGCGGGCGGACTCACAGATGTCTCCGATTCTTGTATCCGACGGCGTTTTTGACAATCAGGCAGTAGCGGAGCAATTTTGGGACGCTGCAAAAGAGATCGACTCCGATATCCGCAGGTTTGTGTATGATAAAATTATGGAGTTTCCCGCGGAGCGTAACTATTGAGGTATAAATCGGTTGTTCCCGTTTTCTTTTTTATAATGATGTGCGGATGTGTGACTGTCCCGGACCCGCCGGCCGAAACGACAGCCGGGGAAGGGCCTCCGCAAACACCGGTCATCTTGTTTTGGGCCCGGGACCGGCTGCTACTTACCGAAGCGACCTATATGGTAAATGATGTGTGGGCGGGGGACAGAACAAATCCTGGTGATGAAGACCCCCGTAAACATGTTGACAGTTGGCTTGCCCGGGGAGTCATCCCTTTGGACTGGGCGGGAGGAAATGTGTATCTCGACCGGGAAGTCGAAGAGCTGACCCGGAAATGGTCTTCGAAATTTGAGGCCGGCCATTACGGAATTGCCATTGACGAGTTCGGCTGGAACAACAAAAAGGAAATATGGAAATTTAAGCAGGTCCT
>CAZQKT010000060.1:0-2808 GCA_964594055.1 uncultured Spirochaetales bacterium | reverse complement strand
ACAGAACTCATCATACCGCTCCCCTACAGACACTTGCATGGATTTATCGCAGTGTGGCATACCGGATTACTGAACAATGTATACTGTGAATTGTATAAACAGTATGTTGATCTCGTTCTTCTCGAATCGTATTTTCCGCCTGTCTCACTTCGGTTTCGCATCGATTTCGATACCAATGTAAGATTGACGCGGAAGTACGGTATCAGTACAAAATGTGTTTTCGCACTGGGACTGGACCCCAATAAATGGTTGAGGACTCCGAAGGCGGCGGAAAAACGCATGGTTTTTATAAAGGAGAATGCACCTGAGATGCCGGGCATCGCTTTTTTCGCCCCGCGCATTTCAACTGAGTTTATGCTGGCGGTGGAAAAAACTGCCGCTTCTCTTTATAAATGAGTGTGCGTATGGATATTGCTCTGTTCTTATCTGTTTTCGGTTTCTCCTTTTTGGTGGCCCTTACCGGCGCCCTCGTCCCCGGTCCGTTACTTACGTATACAATCGTAAAAACATTACGTACAAATAGACGTGGTTTTCTCGTAGGGGCATGGGTGATCACAGGACATGCGCTTCTCGAGTCGGCTATTATCATCGCACTGCTTCTCGGACTGGCCTCACTTCTCCGCTCCTCTGTAGTTATAAAAATGATCGGTGTGGTCGGAGGAGGATTCCTCCTGTACATGGGGGTTTCTCTTATTCTGGATGTGGCCCGGAAGCGTATTCCGGATGTGTTCGAGACCGAGGACGGGACGGTGACGGGGGAGACGGCATCGGGCGGCGGCATACAAAACCCCGTACTCGGCGGCCTTCTCGTATCGATGAGCAATCCATACTTCTGGATTTGGTGGGCAACCGTCGGGTTCGCGTTCATGCTTCGTTTCGATGTTTCATTCGCAAATTGGCCGGTACTGCTGGTGTTTTTTTTGGGACACGAGGCGGGGGACCTTGCCTGGTATGTGGCAACATCGACGATAGTCGATATCGGAAAGAGGAAGATAACGCTTAAAGTCTACAATATAATTCTCACTGTGTGTGCAGCTGTCATTATCGGATTCGGCGGCTACTTGGGCGTGTCGATTTTTCTCGGTGCATGAGGTCAGGGATTTCTTCGGTTATACCGGTTTATAAACTCTTCCGGCAGGACGATATCTTCTTTTGTCTTTGCACTCGTTGCGGCATAATCGACTTCTTTTGTTTTCAGCAGTTTGTACAGGCTGTTATCGATGTCTTTTTTTGATGTGCCGACATGGTTATTGATCCATGCTTTGACTTCATCGATATTGACCTTGATCCCTCCGTTAAAAATATGTTCTCCGTGCTTGACGGCATAATCCACCATCCCTCTGACGCACCGTTCTTGCGGCACTTCTGCGATAAGCTCGGAGATCTGGATGTTTGAGTTTCTGATCCGGTCGGAGAGGATTTTTATTATTTTGAGGGCGAACTTTCCGTTGGTGAAAATCATATTTTCGAAGGTGGGCTGGTCCACAACAAGGAGCTTTGCCTCGGTAGCGGCAAAAGCAGAGGCGGACCGGGGTGAATCATCGACTAAGGCCATCTCCCCGAAGAAGTCGTTTGGTGTATCAACGACTTTTAAACATTTCTCACCCCGTTCCACTTTTTTCCGCAGTTCGATTGCCCCTTCTAAGAGAATATACATCTCGTTCCCTTTCTCCCGCTCCCGGAAGATGTATTCTCCCTGTTGTACTGTTATTACTTTTTTGTTGTCCATCTCTTTTTTCCTGTTTTTCTATTGTTCTATCATGCGGTAGAGGGTTTGTATCTCTTTCTGCCACAATTCGGGATTCGGTGTTTCGAGTACCAAAGGTATATCATCGAGACGTGCATCATTCATGATAAACTCAAACGGTTTTAGACCCAACTCACCCGTACCGAGGCTCTCATGCCGGTCGACTCTGCTGCCCAACCCCTTCTTGCTGTCATTGAGGTGCATACCTTTCAGTTTTTCAAACCCGATAATTCGCCCGAATTGTTCCATCGTTTGAGAGTATCCCTCTTCAGTACGGAGTTCATACCCGGCTGCAAAAATATGACAGGTATCGATACACACTCCCACCCGCTCTTTCTCGGTAACGTGGTCGATAATTTCGGCTATCTGTTCGAACGTGCTGCCCACATTGGTCCCCTGGCCCGCGGTTGCTTCGATAACGAGGGTTGCATATTCGGTTTCCGCAATTGCGGTGTTCATCCCCTCGGCTATAATTGCCAAACACGCCGATTCATCAATTAGTTTCACATGAGAGCCGGGATGGAAGTTTAAATAGAGAAGACCGAGCTGTTCCACCCGCCGTATTTCATCGATAAACGCATCGAGGGATTTCTTTCTCTTTTCCGGTTCCGGACTGCCGATGTTGATGAGATAGCTGTCGTGAGGCAGTATATGGTCCGGTGTAAAATTATACGCTTTAAGCCGTGCTCCAAAGGTTTGAATCGAGTCTTCCGCAAGGGGCGTACTCTTCCACTGCCGCTGGTTTTTCGTAAAGAGGGCAAACCCCCGTGCACCGACGTCGTCGGCATTGACAGGCGCGTTTTCCACTCCCCCGCTGATGCTCACATGCGGCCCAATGTATTTATTCATGATCAATAAGAATTACCTTGTTGGGGTTCATTGTCAAGGGTCTTCCTTTATGCGGGGCAGGTAATGTGTACCTCTGTCCCTTCCATCGATAATCGGTCGCCGCTGTTATTGACAAATGTTCCGAACCATTTGTATATTGATAGTCCGATAGGTATAATGGAGAGGTGTCCGAGTGGTTGAAGGAGGCGGTCTTGAAAACCGTTGAGCCGAGA
>CAZQKT010000059.1:0-20450 GCA_964594055.1 uncultured Spirochaetales bacterium | reverse complement strand
AGAGGAACTTAATAAGCGAAAATCCCGCTATGAGAACAGGTAGGAGATCCCTCTATGGTAGTAATGAATTAAAAAAAGCTTCTTTTCTATTTCGTCGAAATAAATTCGGTGAAGTTCTCCAATTATTAGAACCACAAACGTTCCGCTATCGTGAAAACGAACAGTTCTACTATTTACTCGGCGTTTCCTGCCTCTATACGGGCGATTTCGGAGGTGCCTACACGTATTTGCGTCGTGCAAATCATCTCAATTCCGAAGATATCAATACTCTTTTTGCTCTCGCTGCGGTCCATTTAAAACGACAAGAGAGCAATGAGGCCCTGTTGAACCTTCTTGCCGTTCTTGATATAGACAGCGGAAATAAAAAGGCAAAAAAGGCCCTGCGGATTATCAGAGACCATATCAGCTCTAAAACACTCGAAGATTTTGTCCACTCGGACAAGATTTCTTTTCTCTATCCTGCTACAGGGTTTGCATTGCCCCCGATTATTCCGATTGTTGTGTTACTTATCATCATCGTTCCGTTAGCTCTTCTTCTTTTTCAAAAATTTGACGAAATAGCACTCCCGGGCAGGCAACCGAGATCAGAAGAAGTTGCTGAGCTGAATCTCGAAGAGACAAAACAGATCGTCTCCGAGAGCGGCGATTATCGCTACATGTTAACCGAAAAAGAGATAAACGCAAGCTTTACCAAAGCGAAACGGTATTTTCAGGATTACGACGATAACGCTGCTCAAAAAGAAATAAACAGACTCCTCCATTCTAATGCTTCAGAGCAAGTTAAAGAGAAGGTGCGTTTTCTCGAAGGGTTTCTAATAACGCCAACCTTCACGACATTAAAAACCTCCTACAGCCATAAAGAAGTCGAGAAAGAAAAATATCTCTACGATAAGTGTTACGTTATTTGGAAGGGGAAAATAAGCAACCTCTCCGTTACCGAAGAACGGATTGCATTTGATTTTCTTGTCGGATACCATGATGAAAAGGTCTTAGAAGGTGTTGTTCCGGTAACTCTCGATTTTGCGGTTTCACTCGAACAGGGATATCCGATTGAACTATTAGGCCGGATTCATATAATAAATGAACGTATCACGTTGACCGGTGTTTCGGTCCATCATCTCTCGCCCTAAAACCAAGGTAGTAGGATCGAATACCATGAAAGCAGTCGTTCAAAGAGTATCTTCGTGCACTGTTACTGTTGATAGAGCTGTGACGGGAAAAATCGAGTGGGGACTTTTGGTATATCTCGGTGTAGCAGAAGATGACAGGGAAGAAGATATAACGTATGTAGCTCGAAAAATTGCCGGACTTCGCATTTTCGAAGACGAGGATGGAAAAATGAACCTATCCCTTACCGATCTTTCCGACGGAAAAATTCTTACGATTTCTCAGTTTACTTTATTAGCCGATACCAGAAAAGGGAGAAGACCTTCATATTCGAAGGCCGCTTCTCCCGAGAAGGCTCGGGTTTTCTATGACAAGTTCAACGACCAATTGCGTGAATACGGTTTTTTTCCTGAAACCGGACGATTCAGAGCATCGATGCAGGTAACCTACACCAATGACGGACCGGTTACGATTATTATCGATTCGAAACATTCTTGACCGTCAAAAAATCTAACTATACTATTCATGGTAACACGTGAAGCACCAGAAGGAGTTTTCCGGTTATACTGTATAAGGAGGAACATTATGGCAAAAAAAGCCGATAAGAATACGGCACAAGAGACCCCGGCAAATGCTGAGAAATTGAAAGCGCTCGAAGCTGCAAAATTACAAATCGAGAAACAGTACGGAAAAGGCTCCCTAATGAAACTCGGTGAAGGAACTGACACCAGAGGGATACATGCAATTCCCTCCGGATCGATCCTGCTCGATGAAGCTTTAGGCGTAGGGGGGTACCCCCGGGGGAGGGTAATCGAAATCTACGGTCCCGAATCATCCGGAAAAACGACACTCGCCCTCCACGCCATCGCCGAAGCACAAAAATTGGGCGGCATTGCCGCATTCATCGATGCAGAGCACGCTTTAGACCCGGTATACGCCCGTAACCTCGGTGTCAACACGGACGAATTATGGGTTTCACAGCCCGATACGGGTGAACAGGCTTTGGAAATTACAGAATCTCTTATCCGCTCAGGGGCGGTTGATATTATTGTTGTCGACAGTGTCGCCGCCCTTACTCCCCAGTCGGAGATAGAAGGTGATATGGGTGATTCCCATATGGGTCTGCAGGCACGTCTTATGAGTCAAGCTTTGAGAAAACTGACCGGGACCATTTCCAAATCCGGGACCTGTCTCGTGTTCATCAATCAAATCAGGATGAAGATCGGTGTGATGTTCGGCAATCCAGAGACGACAACAGGAGGTAAAGCACTCAAGTTCTACTCTTCAGTTCGTCTCGAAGTAAGACGGATCGAAACAATTGCAAAAGGTACCGAGGATGCAATCGGAAACCGTGTACGGGTAAAGGTAGTAAAAAATAAAGTAGCTCCTCCGTTTAGAAAGGTAGAAATGGAAATTATGTTCGGAAAAGGTATCTCTGCAAGCGGGAGCCTGCTCGATGCTGCAATAAAGCAGAACCTTATTCAAAAGAGCGGAAGCTGGTACTCATTTGGAGAAGAACGAATAGGGCAGGGGCGTGAAAATGCTAAATTGTTCTTAGAAAACAATCCTGACGTAGCTATAACAATCGAAAAACAGCTTCGAGAGATCATGTTTCCCCCGCCTGCTCCGAGGGAGAGTCCGGAAACGGCTGCAAAAGGTGACAAACCGGAAGAACAACAGGCAGCTGCCTCCGATTCACAGCTTTTTTAACGGGGTATGACTGAAAGCTGCAGATTCTATCTCGGTATCGGATCGAACCTCGGTGACCGCGAAAAAAAAATCGAAGCTGCATTCCACATCCTCAATAAAAAGCCGTCTATCGATCTGATCGAGACAGCGTCCCTCTACGAGACGGAGCCGGTCGGAATGATCGACCAACCCGCATTTTTAAATACTGTTTTTAAAGGGAGGACCACACTCGACTGTTTTGAACTACTCGAGGTAATCCATCGGGTTGAACAAGAGTTAGGCAGAGACCGTTTCGCAGAGCTCCGGTGGGGTCCGCGGACAATCGATATCGATATACTTCTGTTTTGTTCCCGGCGGATCGAAACCGAAAATCTCGTTGTACCGCATCCGCGCATGAGCGAACGGAAATTTGTTTTAGTACCGCTTTTAGAACTTTCTCCTGACATTCGTCATCCTGTTACAGGAATACCTTTTGCGCGGTCTCTTGACACACTCGGTGAACAGGGTATTTACTTCTACTCTCGCAAAAGATATAGTGATCAAGCAGAGGGACACGTTGACACCGACAACTGATGTGAATAATGGAGAAAACAAACAGGGGCACATCTATCATTTAGGAGATTTCGAAGGTCCGCTCGATCTGCTTCTCTTTCTTATTAAAAAATCTGAAGTAAATATATACGATATTCCAATTGCTCATATTACGGAGCAGTATCTTTCTTTTTTAGAATATTCTACCAAAGTCGATCTGGACAACATTACCGAGTTTTATGTCATGGCAGCGACCCTTTTGTATATCAAATCCAGGATGCTTCTCCCCGAAGAAGTCGATTTTGATGAAGAGTTCGAAGACCCGAGACAGGAATTGGTCGAAAAATTGGTTGAATACCAGAAATTCAAAGAGATATCCAAATTGATGGAAGAAAAAGAACGGGAATCGGAATGGATGATAGAACGGAAACGTAAGCAGATCAATCTTCCTTTTTTGGACGAAGACGGACTGTGGGAAGAGATCGACGTATGGGACCTGCTTCGCACATTCTCCTCTATTGTCTCTTCGATATCTTCTGAACGCATTATCGACCTCTACGAAGAGGTAACGATAAATGAAAAGCTGAGTCTCATTTACGAGTATCTCGATACAAAAAATGAGTTTCTTTTTACCGATTTGATCGTGCACAGTAAATCAATTCTCGAGATTGTATGCTCTTTTTTAGCGATACTCGAAGCGGTCAAGATAAGAAAAATTACGATTTTACAGAACAAAATGTTTGGAGATATTCGGATAACAAATTATGGAAAACCCTCCCAAACTGCATAAAGACATTGCCCTCATTGAAGCAATTCTCTTCCTCGAAGTCGAGCCGCTCTCTTTGAACTCTCTTGCTTCAATTAGCGGTCTTTCCAAAGATGGTGTGCTCGAGGCTGTTTCTCTGCTACAGGAGCAGTACAATCATGACTATCACGGCCTTGAAATCATCGAAATTGGAGATGGATTTCTCATCTCTCCTAAAAAGGATTTATGGGATTACCTGAAATCCCGTTACGGTAAAAAGAATGAAACGAAACTCTCGAGAGCTGCTCTGGAAACGCTCTCAATAATCGCATATTCACAGCCTATAACGAAGAGCGAAATCGAAGTTATCCGGGGGGTTTCTGCGGACGGCATGATCAGGCTGCTTCTTGCCAAAAATCTTATCAAAGAGACCGGGAAAAAGGACGCACCGGGTAAACCGATTCAGTACGGAACAACAAAAGAGTTCTTGAAAACCTTTCGTCTCAAAAGCATTGCCGATCTGCCCAAACTCGACGATCTCGAGCAGGAGCGGTTTGAACTTGAAGGGTAGTTCAGCTGCAAAGCCGGTCCGCATCCATGTTTATTTGGCCCGATGCGGAATCGCGTCACGGAGAAAATGCGAACAGTACATAACCGATGGACGAGTGAAAAAAAACGATAAAACGGTAACAAGGCTTGGAGAAACGTGTTTTCCTGACGACACTATCCAATTCGACAATGAAACCGTTTTACCGGAACAGAACAATATCTATATTGCTCTGCACAAACCGCGCGGATATATCTGTGCAAACGCGGACCCGTTTGACCGTCCCTTAGCACTCGATCTTATAAAAGAAGCCGGCACATATCGACTGTTCCATGTGGGAAGACTCGACTTGAACTCTTCCGGGCTTATCTTCTTTACAAATGACGGAGAATTTGCCAAGATTGTCTCTCATCCGTCATGGGAAATAGAAAAGGAGTATATTGTAGAGACACGGGAAATAATTACGGAAAAATTGCTTTCACAATTTAAACGGGGAATGCATATAGAAGGCGTTGAACACCGTATCAAACAGTACCGTCTGACAACAGCAAGGAAAGCTGTTATTACTCTCAACGAGGGGAAAAACCGTGAAATCCGTAAACTGTTTCAAGCAGTTGGAATACTCGTTACGACGATCCATAGAACGAGAATCGGACCGGTTACAATCGATGGAATTCCCCCCGGCTCCTACCGGTACGTATCAGACGGGGAGATTGCAGCTTTTATGGAGTTACAGAAATGGTCGTAGCAATTGACGGCCCGGCAGGTGCCGGGAAAAGTACGATTGCGAAAAAAATTGCTGAAAAGGCACGCATATTTTACCTCAATTCCGGTAATTTTTATCGGGCAATTACATTTTCCGTACTGTATAACGGTGTCGACCCTGAAGATGAAAAGAAGATCACCGATGAGGCAAAACGGTGCTCCCTTTCACTCGAAAAAGGGAAAATGCACCTAAACGGCATTGATATCGAAGATGAGCTCCATACGGACGCCGTCGACCGATGGGTTGCCCAACACTCCGCTCTTGTAGATGTACGCCATGTTGTAAACGAAAAACTGAGGAAAGTTTCGAAAAATCTCGATGTCATAGCCGAGGGCCGTGATATTACCACTGTGGTTTTTCCTGATGCAGACTTAAAAGTCTACCTCGATGCAACGCCCGAAGTGAGAGCAAAAAGAAGATTTGATCAGGGTACGAGCCGCCTGTCGTACGATGAAATCTTTGAAAACATAAAAAAAAGAGATAAAATCGATAAAAATAAGCCGTTCGGTGCTTTAACAATTGCTGCGGATGCTTTCTATTTAGATACTTCGTACTTGACCATAGATCAAGTTTGTGACAAAGTTGTATGTAAAATCAAATATCTAAAAAGAAACGAGAACTGAAAAATAGAGGACAATAAGAATAATGGCAGATCAGGAGAACACAGTACACGAAGATATTGATCAGACAAAACTTCAGGAAGAATACCTGAAATCTCTCGATCAATTAGAAGAAGGACAACTCATAGAAGGTACTGTTGTAGAAACGAATCAAGAAACTGTCTTTATCGATATAGGGTACAAATCGGAAGGCAGAATACCCACCGAGGAGTTCGACGAAAGGCCTAAGAAAGGCGATCCGGTCGAAGTTATGCTGATAAGCAAGGAGGGCTCACACGGCCAGGTTATCGTTTCAAAACGAAAAGCCGATGAGAAACTGTTCTGGAAAAACCTTCAGGACGCCTCGGAAAACGGAAGTCCTATCGAAGGAACATTCTCAAAAAGTATTAAAGGCGGGTACGAAGTAGATCTCGGGTATGATATTAAGGGATTTTGTCCCATGTCGAAAGCCGATATTGCCCGGGTTGAAGAACCGGAAAGTCTCGTCGGGGTAAAAACGAATTTTCTTATCGAGCGGCTCTACAGCAACAATAAAATCAAAATTGTTCTTTCTCGAAGAGATTGGCTCGAGAAAGAATTGGAACGGAAACGGGAGGAGTTTTTTAACACTGTAAAAATCGGAGAAGAAGTAGAAGGTACGGTAAAGAGTTTTACCTCTTTTGGCGCTTTTATTGATTTAGGAGGATTCGACGGCCTTCTCCATATAAACGATATGAGCTGGGGACATGTTACCCGCCCGAAAGACTTTGTTAAAAAGAACCAGAATATAACATTAAAGGTTATACGGCTCGATCAAGAGGAGAACAAGATAAACCTTTCTCTCAAACACTTTACGCAAGACCCCTGGACCAGTTTTGAGCAAAAATACCAGGAAGGAGACATCGTCAAAGGGAAGGTGACCAAACTTACCGATTTCGGCGCATTCGTAGAACTGGAAGAAGGTATTGAGGGATTGGTACATGTATCTGAACTGTCCTGGATAAAACGGATAAATCATCCTAAGGAAGTACTGAGCCCGGGTGATGAGGTCGATGTAAAAATCCTCTCCTACGATCTTCAGAAGGGCCGTGTTTCCCTCGGTATAAAACAGGTATATCCCAACCCGTGGGACACGATCGACGAAATATATCCGGTCGGCAAAGAAATTAGACGGAAAGTGGTCAAAATTACCAATTCCGGGGCTTTTGTCGAATTGGAAGAAGGTATTGACGGTTTTATTCACGTTGATGACCTTTCTTGGACAAAGAGATACAAAAATCCGTCTGCCGTACTCACTGAAGGGGAGGAAGCTGATTTCGTCATTATCGGACTCGATAAGGAGAACCGCAGGATCAGATTGGGGATGAAGCAGCTCTCAGATAATCCCTGGCAGAAACTGGCCCGAACATATGGACCGGGCAGCAGTATCGAAGGAGTTATTACCTCAAAAACAGATTTCGGGTTGTTTGTCCGGGTCGAGGAAGGTATCGAAGGGCTTATACATCGAAATAATGTAGCTATTAATGTAACGGACCGGAACGAGGATGAAGATCCGTTGGACAAATACAACGTAGGAGATACGGTGAGTGCACTCGTTACGGACGTTCAGCCGAACCAGCAGAAACTTTCTCTGTCTATCAAAGATTATCAGAAAAAAATGCAGCAGGAAGAACTGTCAAAATACATTCATAAGGAAGATGAACAGAATACCGTCACGGTTGGCGATTTGCTTAAGAATAAAGACACTACTAGCGAAGAAGAATAATCACGTGTAACGAAATCATGAAGATATGGTGGCAACTGAGCAAGATTCGAAGCGGTTTGAAACGCTCATTGAGATTAATACCCAAATCAACTCCTATTACGAGGACCCAAAACTTCTCCTGACCCGTATTTTAGAGAGTGCAACCCAACTGACGGAAGGAGAAGCCTCATCACTGCTCCTTTTGAACCCCGAAAACCATAAACTTTACTTCGAAATTGCTTTAGGGACAAAAGGACCTGACGTAAAACGGTTTTCACTTAATTTGGGAGAAGGGATAGCCGGATGGGTTGCAGAACGCAACACCTCACTGATCGTAAACGACGTGGAATCGGACAACCGATTTTATTCGGACATCAGCAGACAAATCGGTTATAAAACCACTTCGATACTTGCTGTCCCGATGAGGATTATAAACCGATGTGTCGGAGTAATAGAAATTATAAATAAAAAAGGGGACCGCCCATTTACTTCAGAAGATTTAAAATGGCTCGAAATATTTGCTAATCAATCTGCACTGGCAATTCAAAATGCTCAATCATACCAAAAAGTGCAGGAAGAGGTGTATCTGCTGCAGGACCAAGTACAAACAAACAAAGGTTTTCATACGTTTATCGGGAAAAGCCCTCTAATCAAAGAAAAACTGGAATTGACCAACCGCATCGCATCAACCAACTCACCGGTCCTTATAGTAGGAGAGAGCGGCGTAGGAAAAGAGCTTTTTGCCGAACAGGTCCATTTGAGAAGTGTCCGAAATGAAAAACCGTTTATCCGGGTAAATTGTGCGGCACTTCCCGAACATCTACTCGAGAGTGAACTGTTCGGCCATGTAAAGGGTGCTTTTACCGATGCATCAAACGATCGTCGGGGACGGTTCGAACTCGCCGATGGAGGGACCATATTTTTGGATGAAATCGGGGATTTCCCTTTTGAACTGCAGGCTAAACTTCTCCGGGTGATCGAACAGAAAGTATTCGAGAAAGTAGGCTCGAGTGAGCCGATCAAAGTTGATGTGCGGATTATTGCAGCGACCAATAAAGACATCGATAAGGCGATGGAAGAGGGCACGTTCAGACAAGACCTCTACTACCGCCTCAATGTGCTGCCGCTCTATATACCGCCGCTTCGGGAGCGGACCGAAGATATACCGGAACTTGCCGACTACTTTCTCAAACGTTATAATCACGAAATTAAAAAGCAGATAGAGGGATTTACCACAGAAGCGATGGATGCTCTTTTTTCATATCATTGGCCGGGTAACATCAGAGAATTGGAAAATGTTATCGAGCGAGCTGCAGTTATTACCCATGAAAAGTATATTCGCCCTGCGGACCTCATCCTCAATGCTACGAAACAGGATACAATTAATCAGTATGATGGAAAGAATTTGAAAGACGCGGTGACTGTTTTTAAACGTCACTTTATTCGAGCAACCCTCGAACGGCACAACTGGAAACAGAAAGATGCTGCAAAGGCGCTTCATATTCAAAGAACATATCTCTCGAGACTTATCAAAGAGTTAGAAATCAACAGATAGAGGTTACATAATGCACAAACCGCAAGCGGAAACACCAAAACAGAAAATTTTAAACAAACTGTCAATCTTTATCCAGCACAACAGGACTTTCCTGCTCGTTGTATTAATTACAATTATCGTGGGAGTCATTACATTTGCAGTTGTATCGGAAATTATCGGAAAACGGGCAGGCGATTCGACCTACATGGTTGAACAAGTCCAGAAGGATTATGAGAGCTGGTCCATAGAAGAGTCTGAAGAACAAAAACAAGAACTCGAAAATTTTATTCTCGACAGAACCGAAGAAATCATCACTACCTATCCGCGCCTCTATGCCGCGCAGCGCGCTCATTTTATCAGAGGAAACCTTTTTTTTGAAAAGGAGATGTGGGAAGAATCGGTCGCTGAGTTCGTACTCTTAGCGGACACCTTCCCCCGGAGCTATCTCGCTCCAATTTCATTGGTAAATGCTGCTGTAGCGCTCGAAGAAAACGGAAGCCCCGATAAAGCGATCGAGTTTTACCAAAGAATCAGTGATACATATCGCGATACTTTTGTGGGGATACCGGAAGCGCTGTTTTCTTTAGGGAGAATGCACGAACAGCAGAATGACTACGCTGCTGCGCAAGAGGTGTATGAAGACTTAGAGGATAATTTTTCATCAAGTAATTGGACAAAATTAGCAAGAAACCGTATAATCAAGATGAAAGTAGACGGCAAGATTTAGCAATCATCATAGAACGGTAGCTCTGCAAACCTGCCGAAAATATTTATCTGGAGATAGTATATGGCAAAAGGGAAAAGATCCAAAATATTTGAAACGCGGTATTTTGGTTTTATAATCGGTCTCATTGTTTTTGCTTTATTCGGCTTTCTGCAGTACGGATTGCACTTGCCTCTTCTCGAAACACTCGAACTGAAAATGCTCGATATACACTTCAACTTCAAAAATGTCTTTATGAAGACCACTATCCAGGAAGGGGTCAGTGTCGAGCGGCGGAACCCGAATATATCCGATGATATTCTTATTGTCGGAATCGATTTTCGCACTCTCTCCACGTTCGGGAAATGGCCGTTTCCCCGGTACCGACATGCGAATCTCATCGATTCATTCGCAAGAATCAAAAACCAGGAAGAGAGAGAACGCGCCTTGTTTCTCGACGTCTTTTTTATCGAACCGGACAAAAATGCCTACGATGACGTTATCCTTGTAAACAGTATACGCAATAACGAACGTGTTTTTCTCGAAACGGTATTAGATGAAGTACCGCCCCCTTCGAATGTTGCCGAAGAGTATTTTGCACGGCAGCAAGCGCTGTACGAAAATTATGGAGAAATAAAGAACATAGCCGGTGATTGGCAGCATATGCACACCTATTACGGACTACAGCCGCCACTGCAGCCCTATGCCCGGGAAACCCACGGGTATGGACATGCGAATTTTCAAGTTGATGATGATAAAATCTACCGGAGACAGGCCCTTGTCGCTAAATCTTCCGTGTTGATAGATGCCTACCGATTCAGAGATATCGGTTCCGTTCCGCCCGTCGATCACGAAAACTTCGAGCGTCTCGAGTGGATGGATGTTGACGGAGTCCATCATTCCATTCCCTTCCCGTTAACGGATGCAGTCATCGCGGACCTTAAAACACAACTGGAAAAGAAAGCACCGATAAGAAGTGTCGATACCGACAACGACGGCAAACCGGATGATTCCTACTACGTCATCCGCAAATATCAAGATCATTTTGTACCCTCGATAACCCTCTCTTTAGCGCTCGAGTATTTCAACAAAGGCCTCTCGGATGTCGAGGTCGAACTCGGAAAACAGCTAACAATACAAGAACCGGAGTATTTTGATATCGAAAGACAGGAATGGGGCCCCTATTCGTTAACAGTACAGCAGCCGGAATTCGATGAAGAGGGGAACATGATTTCCCCGCCTAAAACGAAGGTACTCGAAAAGATCACGATACCCATAGATGAACACGGCTCCATGCTTATCAATTTTATGGGACCGCCGTCTTATGCGGACCCGGGAGCACCCCAAACGTTTCCTATCCGTTCCTACTCAGGCTATGCATCCCGTGTTCCGGGGCCGGACCCGGACACCTGGCCGCCGACAAAAGCGGTTGGAAACAAGATCCTCATGATCGGGCCATTTGCCCGGGGCATGGCCGCCGACCAAAAGCCGACTCCGTACGGTTTGATGTACGGGGTGGAAATACATGCCAACTCACTCAATACAATTTTGATGAATAATTTTTTAACCCCGGTGCCGCTTTGGGCAAATCTCCTCATTTTATTCGGTATGGTTATGATCATTTCGTTTGTAACCTCGAGATTGTCCACAATATGGTCGTTGGTCCTTACTCTCGTTTTCATTTTTGCATTTTTCATAACAGCTACCCTTATCTTCGATGAGATGGCAACGATTATCAATTTTTCTTCTCCCGCCATCGGTATTTTCTTTGCGTTTCTTACAATCGTTGTGTACCGAATTATGACCGAGGAGCGGGATAAAGCACGAATACGGGATATGTTCGGAAAATACGTAAGTCCGCGTGTAGTCGATCAGATTTTAGAAAACCCGCCCGAGCTCGGCGGAATCGATAAAGACCTTACTGTCTGTTTCTCGGATATTCGGGGTTTTACCACATTGTCCGAAAGCATGACCCCCCAAGAACTGGTGAACCATCTCAATGAATATTTGACCGCAATGACCGACATTATCCTCGAATACAGTGGGACTCTCGACAAGTATGTCGGTGATGAAATTATGTGGTTTTTCGGCGCACCTCTTCCACAGGAGGAGCATGCTCTTATCGCCTGTAAATGCGCCCTCAAGCAAATGGATATGCTTAACAGATTAAATGAAAATTGGCCCCCCGAACGGAGAATAAACATCGGTATCGGTTTGAACTCCGGAATTATGACTGTCGGAAATATGGGTTCATTAGGGCGGATGAACTATACGCTTATGGGAGACAATGTAAACCTCGGCGCTCGGCTGGAAGGAACGAACAAACAGTATGGAACGAATATCATTATCAGTGAGTTCACCTACGGGTTAGTACGGGACCAAGTGATTGTAAGGGAATTGGACAACATTCGGGTAAAGGGGAAAAATAAACCGGTATTGATTTACGAACTTGTTGATATTGCAGATGGTGTAGAACCACAACTAAATCAGGGCACGAATGGAAAACCAGGAAAGAGTGGGGGAAACTGAGACACTTTTTCTAAGGATTAGCTTTCTACTGCTTTTCCCTCTGCTGTCGTTGCTAACGTCTTGCGGCATCGAAACGTATCCTTATCTCCAGCCGCCTGAGAGCAGTACAATTAAAGAACCTCTCTACGGAGTAGAAGAGGTTTACCGATTCGGTAATAATCCCTCAAACAATGCTAACTATCTGAAAGGGTATGAGCTGTATTACAAGTTTTATACAGAGGAACGGGATAATACCGATTTAGAAAGCGACCGTGATACGATAGCAGATAATCCTACTAAGGAAAAACTGGAATCAGTACAATACCGCAGGATATATGTCCGAGACGATGTCACTGAGAAGCCGCTTGTCCCGGTTGCAGAGGATAATAAAAAGAAAGACTTTTATATGTATATTGATTTTTCGCTTATGGGCGGTGATGACAAACCGTATCCGGTTATCACTTACAACAACAATAAAATCGAGTTTTGCCGCTACATTACGGTAGACAACAGTGATGAGCCTAAAACAGTCGGTTTTTTAGAGTCGGATTTCGACTCGGACAAAACCTATAACGATTTTAATTATTCTTTAGTAGATTCCGATACCGGTTCGTTTTCTGTTGCGCTGTATGTCGTAACCTACGGCACCTACGATTTAATATATGATATCTATAGTGAGCCGGCCTATCTGGGCAGGATTAAGCTTGTTGCGGCACATTGAAGCATGTACTGCTCGAAAATGGTGAAAAACGGGGAGGAATCAAGCAGTGTTTAATTACTACTTCAATATCGGACTAACGTATTTTCTTATCGGGTTTGCAGTTGCACTGTTTTTTTATTTTATTTTAAAAAAACCAATTTTTGGAAAATTTTGGGGCACACTTGTCATTGCACTTGTCGGGGCATATTTAGGAGGCATTATTGAACACTTTTTCTCCGACATTATTGAAAAGCTTACTAACCTTAATAATTCGGTAAATATTTTTCCGCCGATCATTACCGCTTTCGTCATTATCTGGCTGTTTTCATTAGTTAGCGATAAGAAGTAGGTACAGCCGGTGGTTACAGCCGTCGCACGGTATTTCTGCGCGCGCAGATTTTTACGTACCGCGGGCCTGCCGCGGACGTATCGTCGGCGTATTTTTCGTAGTTTCTACTTCCGATAATACATATTCTGTCTACTCTTTGGTTTTTTAGTTTTAGGGTGGTATTTCTAAACACTTGCTCAACAGAGTACTGCCGTGATAGGTTCTCTCTATGACACAAGCTATGACACCAGCCGAAGCGTTTGAACATTTTCTCACT
This sequence comes from uncultured Spirochaetales bacterium, assembly GCA_964594055.1. Taxonomy (GTDB): domain Bacteria; phylum Spirochaetota; class Spirochaetia; order SPDA01; family CAZJBZ01; genus CAZKZZ01. Next base: position 6,672 of record CAZQKT010000059.1, on the reverse strand, counting down.
ATCATAAAGACACTGCGCGGCCCGGATGGCTGCCCATGGGACAGAGAACAAACTCCTTCTACACTTAAAGAACATCTTATTGAAGAGAGTTACGAATGTATCGAAGCGATTATTGATGATGATACACCGCATATCAAAGAAGAACTTGGTGACCTCTATCTTCTCGTCACCATGCTCTCCTTCATGTACGAGCAAGAAAAAAAGTTCACTATCTCAGATGTTTTTTCCTCGATACGAGATAAACTTATCCGAAGACATCCCCATGTATTTGCTGATTCCGCCGTTGATAACCCCGATGATGTTATCAAACAGTGGGATGCTATAAAGCAAGATGTCGAAAAACAGGGTTTAGAAAAAAAATATTTGGAAACAATCCCCACTACCTACCCCCCTTTAGAACGAGCACTTAAAATACAGAAAAAAGTAAAAAAAATAGGGTTCGATTGGGACGAGATCGACTCCGTTTGGGAGAAGTACAATGAAGAAATCGATGAGTTTAAAACGGCCGTCGACTCCGGAGACAGGGATAAAGCCGAAGAAGAGTTTGGGGATATCCTTTTTACCCTAATAAATATCGCGAGATTTCTGCATATCGATCCATCGACTGCACTCCATCTTACCAATCGCAAGTTTGAAAGGCGGTTTCACTATATCGAAAAAATGATGCGGGAAAGAAACATGCCGATGAATAAGGATAATTTCAAAACAATGGACGAACTGTGGGAAGAAGCGAAAGACGTTTTCAAATCCTGATTGGTTACCTGATTGGTTAGTGGTTAGAACTCAAAACCGTTACTCATAATAGTCGAAGTAGTCCTGACGCTGTTCTCCTGCTGTTGTTTCGAGCCGCACAATTTTCCACTCCACTAACGGGTTGTCGTCGAGAGCAGGTTCCTCCGCGGATAGCGTTTTTAAAAGATGCATTATGTTACCCGACTTTCTCCCGGTGTTCTTCACGAACAGGGTACCGGAATCTAATCCGGTATCTATGATGGTGCAGGATTCTATTGCTTGCGGATTTGTTATAATAAACGTGGTAAGTTTTTCCATTTTTTGAGCACTATTTATCGTTGCCTCACGTTCACAAGAGACGATCTTATACACCGATCCTCCATAAGCGGCCATCAGAGAGGACACTTTCTTAGGGGTCTCCCCTTTTTTTTTCGGTTTTTCTCGTGTTTGCATGGAACGTACTCGTGTAACGGCAAACCCGTCAGGGAGGGCCAGGTTTATCCGCTCTTTACAGTTAGAATGTATGAGATCTTCCGATATTTCGACCGAGGCTATCTCGTTTTCTGATTCGATTCCAAGACTCAAAGGGTGTGCAAACTCCAGTTTCGGTTTCGGATTAAATCCTTGGGTAAATGCAAGCGGGATCCCTGCTCTTTGAAAAGAACGCTCCATAATACTTACCGTATCGAGATGTGAAAGAAAAACAGCAGGTCCTTTTTTGTCATACGAAAAGAGGAGTTTCACCGCATCTTCTCTTTCATTTTTTTTCGCAGAGACTCTATCAGCTCGAGCAGGCCGAGAGTCCAAAACCGGTTTTGTCCCTTCCGCTCGTTTACAGCCTACTTCGTCACCACACACCCCGCAGGAATGCAGACATGGGTCGCTGCATGGTGACGTCATCTCTCCTAAACTGCTTTTCTCAAACTCATTTTTCAAAAAGGACTTTGATACACCGAATGAGACATCGTCCCAGGGTAGCGGGCCATCAATTTTACGTGGAGCACACACCATTTTAGCCACATCAAACCCGGCATTTTCAAAAGCGTTGTTCCAGGCATCGGTGTTGATATGCTCTTCCCATGCATCGAAGCGGGCACCAAGTGCATACGCGTCTTCGATGAGCAACCCGGTCTTTTCATCGCCCCGTGAGATAAGTCCCTCTAAAAATGAGAGAAAGGGAGAGTGATAACTAACTTTAATCCTCGCACTCTTTATTTCCGCTTTTATTGCATGCAGCCGGTTTGCCGATTCTTCCAAGGACAACTGCCTTACCCATTGATACGGAGTGTGCGGTTTTGGAATAAATGTACCGAGATTGATATTGAGCTGGATCGCAACGGCATCCTGCACCTCTTTAATAAACGAAACGATTTCAGATTTTTCATCTTCAGCAGCGGGAATAGTACCGCCTTCTACAGGAAGACCTATCATAAAATAAAACTTTGCGACTCTCCATCCCTTCTGTTTCGCCTCTTCTAAGATCTCGATTACGCGGGCTTTTGCTACTTCTTTATTGATACTTCTCTGCCAATGATGATTCGGCGTCTCTACTGCAAATGTCAACCCGCTTTTACGAACAGCTGAGATCTCCGTTAACAGCGAAAGCGTAAACGAGTTAATACGCAGTGACGGAAAAGCGAAGGAGATTCTCCGGTCTGCGAACTGCTCGTTGAGCAGGCGAACCAACTCCGCGATACAGCTGTAATCACACGCAGAAAGTGAAGAGAGGGTAATCTCGCGAAACCCCAGATCGTAGATCCATTGAGAAGCTTCATCGAGTATTCGGGAAATGTGCTTCTCCCGTACCGGGCGGTAAAACATGCCGGCATGACAAAACCTGCACCCATTAGGGCACCCCCGCATAATCTCGATCGTACCGTGATCTTGAACAGTTTTTATATTCTGTACGGGAAACGACTTCGTATTAGTTTTCACACCTCCAAAATCGGTCCAAATAGAACGTTTTACCCGTTTCTCCTTGTCGGTCATCCACAACGACGGTTGATCTCGTAGCTGTTCGAGAATTCGTGACCGCAGAACCGAACGTGCCTTTGTATTGTCCGTATTATTGCCTAGACTTTTTTTAAAAATTTGTTCTTTTATTAAAGCAAGTTCTCCGAACAGCGAAGGAATGACTGCCTCGGCTTCTCCGATAAAAACACCGTCAACATGATGGGTAAAGGGATGCGGATTGGTTACAGCGGGCCCTCCGACGATAACAACCGGGCAGCAAGAGCTTTTGTTTCTTTGCTCCCTTTTAAGCGGTATCCCCCCGAGCTCGAGTATTGCCAACACATTCGTGTAGGTAAGTTCATATCCTATTGAAAACCCTATAATATCCATTTCACGGAGAGGGGTCTTTGTCTCGAGAGTAAAAAGCGGGAGCTTATTCTTACGCAAAGCTTTTTCGAAATCAGAAGCCGGTGCAAATACTCTTTCGCAGAAAACCCCTTCTTTTTCATTCAGCATACTGTAAAGGATTTTTATAGCCAGATTGGACATACCGATTTCATATAAATCCGGAAAACAGAGAGCTACTCGAAGCTGCCGCTGTTGTATTGTACCGTCCGGTTCAGTGTCTACATTGCCCCGTGCGGCATTGTACTCCCCTCCTGCATATCTGCCCGGCTTTTCAACAGTCAGAAGGACCGAGTCGATGTGCATCGAGTCGATGTACATCGACTCGATATGCCTGCGTTTCTCATTTTTCATGCAGTTATATCCGATATCGTTTCATGTGAATGTTGAGCAACAATCCGACCCCGATTGACGCCGTCCAAAGCGATGAACCGCCATATGAGAGAAAAAAGAGAGGGATCCCGGTTATCGGCATTATTCCCATAGCCATGCCAATATTAACGAAGAAATGGAAAAAAACCATACCAAGAATTCCGGAAACCACATACCTGGAAAAATTGTCCTTTGCCTGAAGGAGAATAACAATTCCTCTGGCGAATATGATGCTGAATAGTAAAAAAACAAATGCGCCGCCCAAAAACCCCCACTCTTCTGCAATAATTGAAAAAATAAAATCTGTGCTTTGTTGGGGAAGAAACTGATAATGGCTTTGCGTACCGCTGAGAAACCCTTTGCCGACTATTCCGCCGGAGCCGACCGCTGTGACCGACTGGATGATATTCCAGCCTGCGCCTTGAGGATCTATCGTTGGATCGAGAAAAACAGCAAGTCTCATCAGTTGATACTCCTGTAAAAAACTTTGTGCAGCTAGTGAGACAGCAATAGAAATAGTCAGTATAATTGTTGTATAAAAAATCCAATAGAAATAGTTCTTTTTAAAAACGAGAAACCCAATAATTGCGAGTGCAGAAGTTCCTCCAAATACAAGAACGGTTAGAATCTTTAATTTCGTTTTAGAAAGTATCGAAATAAACCGGATTTCTTCTTCGGAAACAGAGCTCTCCCATACAGGTAAAATTGTAAGCACTATTACCAATACAACGATAAATAATATAAAACAAATATATTCCAGTTTTGCTCCGGCAATAAAGCTTATAAAAAGAAAAATCGGTAAATAGACGAGCGCGGTACCCAAATCCGGTTGTATGAGAATAAGGAGAACAGGCAATAAGACAATTCCTATCCCGAATACAAAATTTTTGAACCGCGAAGCCCCGTCTCGACTGGAAGAATAATATGCCGAAAGGAGAAGAATCGTCGCAATTTTTGCAAACTCGGAAGGTTGGATACCGAAATTGAAAAGGCCAAGCCAGGACTTTGCGCCGTAGACCCGTTTACCGAAGAAAAAAGTAACGAGAAGCAGTAGTATGAAAAAAAAATATATATATGGAGAGAGTGCCCGAATCCGATTATAGTCGATAAAAGAAAGGGTAAATATCAATCCGACACCTGATATTGCCCAAATTATCTGTTTGATGTATTCCGTAGAGAAAACAATTCCTGTTGAAGAGACCCCGCTCGAGTAAACAAAAAGTATGCCGATTACCATGAGCGAAACGGAAGCTAAAAAAATTAGAATATCAAATTGAAAAACTGAGTTTGACCGCATTACTGCAAATACCAATTATCGAGTGCTGCTAGTGCTTCTTCGTACGTTTGATCGGCAAATAGTCCCTGAAAAACGATATTTGCAGCCTTCGGGGCCCACCATTCCCACTCGTTTGCTGCTTCTACCATAACGACGACCACGACCTGCTCCTCTGGATCGGCAGCATTATACGGGCCGTATGCGGCAAACCATGAATTCCACCGGTCTTCGAAACCTGCCTGTCCGGTTCCTGTCTTGCCTGCGATAGTAACTGCATCAGTGTCAACAACGACCTGAGCCGTACCGTCTGTGATAACACCCCTCATTGCCTGCTGCACCTGCTTAAAAGTAGATTTGCGTATCGAAGACTTCTGCAGCACTTCCGGTTGTACTTCTTCAATCAATTTTCCTGAGATCGGGTCGCGGACTTCCTTTAACAGATGCGGTCTATAAACGGTCCCTTCATTTACTACAATGGCCATCATATTAGCAACCTGCATTGGCGTAACGGAGAGATAGCCCTGCCCTATCGACATATTCATCGTGTCCCCGCCGAGCCAGTTGGAGTTGTAGGTCGACTCTTTCCATAGCGGTGACGGGACCAGTCCTGTAACTTCTCCCGTTGTATCAATACCGGTCGGCTCACCAAAACCGTACCGCTTCGAATAATCGACAATTTTGTTTACTCCCAAATATTCAGTACCGAGGGTCCAGAAAAAAACGTTGCAGGATTGGGCCAATGCATCGAAAAGTGCAAGGGGCCCATGTCCGCTTTTTTTGTGGCAGTGAAATACTCTGTCCCCGTAATGTATACTTCCGTCGCAGACTATCTGCTTGTCCGGTGGGATTGCCTCTTCATCAATTGCTGCAGTTGTCATGACGATTTTAAACATCGAAGCCGGCGAATAGCTCGATTGTATAGTACGGTTTAAAAAGGGATAGGAAGAGTCGAGAGAGAGTTCCCGAAATTTAGCTTCTCCCTTTTCGGTGTAGAACAAGTTCGGGTCATACCACGGATAAGAAACCATGGCAAGGACCTCCCCGTTTGATGGTCGTAATACAAGTATTGATCCGATTCTCTCTCCTAATGCTTTCTCACTTAGTTTTTGTATCTTCCTGTCTATAGTAAGGACAATGTTTTTCCCCAATTTTGGAGGCACCTCTTCCTCTTGCCCCTGAATGCTCCGTCCTGCAACATCAACTGTACGGTACCGCTTCCCCTCCTCACCTCTAAGCAGGGAGTCGTACTGCTTTTCGATCCCGATCTTACCGAGAACGGAACGTATATTGTACCCTTTATTGTAGAGCACCTGCAGTTCCGCCCGGGTTATGTCCCCTACATAACCGAGCACATGTGAAATAGAACCGGTCTCCGTGTAACTGCGTATCGATTTTTTGTGCCACGTAAGGCCCGGAAACCTGTCTATATGTTCTGCTAAATAGGTAATCGTATTAAACGATATGCCGCTTTTTATTTCTACCGGCTGATAAAGAGAGCGGTATTCTGAGGGAATCTGTTCCCGTATCTCGGATTCGGACATCTTTATCACTTCAGATACATTGCGGATTACCCGTTCGAGTTCCTCATCGTTTAATTCTCCCGGAATTATATCCACAGCAAAACTGTCTATGTTCATAACGAGAGGAACGTCATTATTTCGATCGTAAATCTCTCCCCGCTGTGCCGGCAGCGGGACGACCCGCATAGCAACTTGCTCAGCTTTTTTTTTGTATTCAGTTCCTCTTACTATCTGAAGAGAAAACAAATACCCGGAATAAAAAATGACTGATGCGGCAATAAGGAGAACAAGAAAGGTAACTCTCGATTTAAAGTTCATATTCTGTTATGAAAACCCTCCCGTATTTCTTACTTTAAAAACTTTAAATAGTTTCAACAACCCAAAGAGAAACGGGGAGATCAATGCATTAAATCC
>CAZQKT010000058.1:0-20508 GCA_964594055.1 uncultured Spirochaetales bacterium | reverse complement strand
CGGATCCGATAATCATAGGTTACCTCGTATCGTCACTTCGTTATGTGAATTACCGATGGGGATTTTCCGATATAATAAGGCATCGTCATCCCGGCACTCGCGTTGATGTAGGTAGGATCGCACACCGTATATCTCTCTCCTTGCCACATCAGTGCATCGCCTTTTACCGGTTCTGTAAAACGGACGGCAGTAGCGATGTGTCCCGGATAGTCGAGCCCGATTATCTTCAAACCGAGCAGTTCCCGTACCAAGTAGGCAAAAAGAATAGACCGGTCTTCACAATCGGAATAGGGGTAGTACAGTGTCTCTTCTATGAACAGCGGTTTCTCCCTTCCAAACTGCCGGTCGTCGGTTTTATAATTAAATGCCGTCTGGACGAAACGGAGAAGAATATTTACCGCTTCCAACTCGCTTTTCTCCTCGATAATAAGACGGAGGCCGTCATGCAGAGATGTGCGGGCTGCTGTTGATGCCGGAGTGCGGAAATAGAGGGGTATCTCAGTTTGAGGGAAAAACTCGGCAAAAATGATAAGACTTTTGTCTGCCTGAAGCACTACTTCGTATTCAACCCCTTTGTAGCGAAACGTCACTTTTCTTGTGTGCACATCATCCGAGATCTTCGGTATCGTTTTTAAATCCATGGTGATGGGTTTCAAGTTTTCCGGGTAATCTCCTTCATAGGTATAAAAACTGGAAATATGTGTGGCCGGCTCACCACCTTCAAACAGATAATAATACGGGCTGGAACTGCTGAAATAAAAGTAGAGAATATTGTACAGTTTATTCCGCACCGGTACCATCAGATACACTTGATTACCGGCATAACAGACCCTGCAGTCATATCCTGATTTAATAAGCACATACCAGGTAAGAAGCGACGCTTTGTTTCTGTCTCCGCGGGTAATTACCGATGAGACTTTATTTATTAGTTGGAAATAGCCCCAATCGTTGAGGGTGAATAGATTTCGGTATTCATTGAGATTTGAAAGAAGCGTTTTTCCGCCCCACTCCGCCATATCGATCCACGCAGTGTTGAATTTTTTATTTGAAAGCGGAGGAGAAAAATCGAGCATGATTTGTTTGTCATAACCGATGGATACTTTGTTTCCGTATAGTACAACTTCGGCAGTGTATCGACCCCCCATTACTTCTACAGGCTGCTCTGTAAAAGTCGACTTTTTTTTCTGTTCCGGTTTGGTCACATTGATCGTTTTGCGCTCCAGGTCACTTAACTCAGCTCGCCTGTCCTTCGTATCGCTTACCGGGGCTTCCGGAATTTCCGGTGGTTTCGGCTGTGGGTCATGTACCATTCCCCTATAAGATTGAAACTGTTTCCACTCGTCCTCGAGAAAGCGGGCAAAAGCCCGATCTTCTTCTTCCAAAAAAGACTCGAATTGCTGTTCCTGTTCTCGTTTCCACTCTTCAAAACTCTGCTGCGCGTAAAGAGATGCGGCAGAGAGAAAAAAAATCACTATCAGTTTTCTCATTCCCCAACCTCCGGTACAGATATGCTTTGGTTGTATTATAAATGAAATAAATGCACATTGCCAGATAAAACGACACGTGGTACTGTAACCGTTATACGTATATGTTTGGAATCGATGCAGGCGGAACATTTATTAAATACGGTTCTCCCGAAGAATCGTTTCATATGGAACCACTTCCGTATGAAAAACCGTATATAGAGAAACTCTTTCAGCAACATGATCCTCCTTATCTTGTAACAGGGGCCGGTTCGCAGACCATCGCCAACTGGTTCCCGGAGGTGGATATAACCATTGTATCGGAACTGCTGGCCGCCGGGCTCGGAGGTGCACATCTTGCCGATGTAGAAAAATGCATCGTTATTAATATCGGATCAGGCACCCCTGTGCTCTTTGCAGACCGTACTTCGAAAAATGTTTCACATATTACAGGTACCGGTCTGGGTTCGGCTTCGTTGGCCGGCCTCTCCTATTATATGACCGGAATCGAGAATCTAGGTGAAATCGAAGAAGCCGCTTTGAGTGGAAATCCGGACCGGGTCAACCTCTTGGTCCGGGATGTCTATAAAAACCTCGATTTTATTGATCTTCCCGGCGATATTACTGCCTCCAATTTCGGGAAATATCAAGACTGGCGGCGTCTTTCGGAAGAGGAAAAACCGAATAATCATGATCTTTTGGCCGGGCTTCATAGATTGGTCGGAGAAACGATTGCCGTCATAGTCAATGCCGTGAGAGGACAATTTCTGGAGGAAGAGCTCCCTGTGGTTATAACCGGAGGGGGAACACTCAATAGGGCCTTGATCAATAATCTCGAGTACGGTTTTACGTTTTTCAAGCAGCCCTATATCATTCCGGAACAGGCTGTGTACAGTACGTTGTACGGTCTATTTGTCGTTAATAATGACCGACAGTAGCTTCCATTTTTTTATACAGTTCATTAAGCATTTCGTTAAGAGGAAACGGATCGGATACTGAGGGGGTGCATCCGGAAGTGCTTCTCCCGTCGCTTAAATTTTCATTTCCCACTGCGCGTTCAATCTCTTCGCTTTCTCCGTTACCATCGATTACACGGTTTATCGTCTCTGCTATCGGTACTGCTTTGGACAAAGCCCGCTTGTAGCAGTTGAGAAATGAATCGTTTCTTTTTTCAGTTGGTTTACACGGATCGATCCATGTTGCTTTTTTGTTGTTGAGAAAATCTATCTCCTCCGGAATTGTGTCCGGATAAAAGAGGGCCAGTATCCTGGATGAACTTTCATTCCGCTTCTCACGCTTGAATGCCTCGATTTTGTTCTCCTCTCTGTGGGGATCGGTCATATGAATAAAAAAAAGAGCATCTCGAACTGCGTTTCGAAAACTTTCTTTTGAAATGGGGGTTTTTTTGCTCTTCGGATATGTTTTACCGATTGCCTCTACAACAATTTCAACGATCTCCTCCGGTACGTCTTCAAGGTTGAACTGGTGAGAATAATCGTATTCTTGTAATGATACGCCCCGAAGTTCTTCGAGGAGAAGTACGTCGATGATGCGTTCTAAAAACGGATGGGTCCGATGAAATTTCCTCGATTCCCTAGTAAACGGTTCCACCCAGCCTGCATGGTAAATAATATAGGGGTGGGTTTCTCTATCGAGTAGTGCATGGGTGGTAAATCCAAGAATAAACGCTCGGACCACCTCGTTTTTAAGGGCCGAACGGGTATCACTCGAAGAGACCATTTCCAAGATGAGTTTACCGTAATTTTTCTTGTGGATCCGTCTTCCGTAAAAGTAAGCGGAAGGTTTGGTTCTTTGATTATGATAAAAGATGTCGGGACCCTGTGCTGCAAAAGCAATGACCCTGCTGTTTGCAGTATAACTACTCTCGCCAAGCACTTCTCTTAAAACATCTTCTGCGAAAAGCTGGTGTGCTATTTGGGAAGGCATCGAAATATAATACTAATCCTGCCAATAGATGTAGGGCATATTGGTTTGTATCGTTCTTGTCTGTTGATTGTCATCTTGATATGTGATGATGGTAATTCCGTTTTCACGAGTAATGTTGATCAACCCTTGGAGCGTATAGAGGACGTTTCCTTGATAGTCGTATATATTTACCTTACCCTTCATCAAAACCTCCGTGTATCATCTTCGCCATCCATTATACATGGAATACCTTTCTTTAGAAACCATGACTTTCATGAAAAAAAGTATTTTTTCATGAAAGCTAAGGGGTTTTGGCTAATTGCTGGAAAATTATTTATTACACAGAAATTAATTAGCCAAAACTCCATTGTTTTTTCAAGAAACGCATGCTATTATATCTACTAAAACTAAAGGATACTTCATGAAACGAATTCTTTTTTTCAGTATAATTCTCGGCATCGGTGGTATTATCCTCGGTTATTTCCTCTTTGGCAAGGTGGCCGGCGAATACATTCAGATAAAAACCCTTTTTTCTTCTTCAGACAATTTTTTCGAAGATATAACCCGTACAATTGCCGGTATTTCGGAGATCAGAACAAAAATATTGATTACCGGCGGCGGCGGAGTCGTACTCGGCCTTCTTATCGGGCTTTTTTTCAAAAAAAGATAACAATCAGGAATATCATTCCACCGGTTGAGTTAAATCAAGTCCCTCAGGTCGTCCATAACTTTCAGTTTACGGAGCTTCCCGATTGCTTTTTCCTGAATTTGGCGCACCCGTTCTCTGGTAATACCGAGCATTCTCCCCGTCTCCTGCAAGGTGCAGGGCCCTTCACCGTTTAAACCGAACCTAAGCTGGATTATTTTCATCTCACGCTCCGTCAATCTGTGGAGAACGCTTTCTATTGTGTCCTGAAGTGTAAGCTGGAAAACAAGCTCGAATGGACCTGCGGAGTATTCATCCTTGATCAGGTCCGACAGTTTTGTCGAGTTTTCATCATCGACTGTAGTATCGAGTGAAGTCGTATCTTGAGAAATCTTCATAATTTCTTTTACTTTTTCGACAGTCAAACTCATTTTTTCGGCTACCTCTCCAGCAGTTGGGTCTCTGCCGAGATCCTGGGTCAACTGTTTAGCGGTATAATAACATTTTTTTATGGTATTAAGCATATGAACGGGAATCCGTATTACTCTGCCCTTATCTGCTAATGATTTGATAATGGCCTGACGAATCCACCATGTCCCATAGGTAGAAAACCGGCACCCCTTTGTATAATCAAAACGTTCGACCGCCTCGATTAGGCCGATATTCCCCTCATCAATCATATCTAAAAGGCTCATGCCCCGATACTGATACTTTTTTGCAATCGAGACGACGAGCCGAAGATTTGAATTGATCATCTTGTTTTTGTAATATCCTAGTTCCTTATCGTAGCGGAGTTTCCGGTTTTTATATTCTTTCTCGGTTATTTCTTGGTTTTCGTGTTTTCGATGCAGTTCCTGCTGGAGATTGCGAAATTGATTGATTTTTTCTCCTATCTGCTGCTCTTCATCGACGGTCAGCAAGGGATATCGCGCTATTTGTTTTAAATACAGAGTAAGCGGGTCTTTGTCCCGGACCGCTTCATCTAAGGCAATATAGTCAACACAGTGTGTTCGGTGTGGGCGTTCTTTTCTTTTGCTGGCTTTCCTCGTGTTGCTACCGTCATTCATACTGTTAAACTATATAGGAAAACAAGAATACGCTAAAACCTCCCCCCTGTCAATGATACTAGTAATCAAATTCGAGGAGCTTTCTCCGGATCTACCGGTTTTCCGTCTTTGAAGACGGTAAAAAAAAGCACCGGTTTTTCTCCATGGGGATGAATGCCGAGTGTTCCAATTTCCATACCCGGATTTACCGTCTCCCCAACCGCAACGTTTGTTTTTTCATTTCCTCCGTAAACATAGATGAATCTGTCCGGAGATTGGATGAGAATAACATTGCCGAACCCCCGATATGGCCCCACCCAAACAACTTCCCCGGAAGAGATCGAAACCACAGGGTCGCCCCGCTCGCCTTCTATTTGAGTACCGGACATTTTTCCCTCGTACGGCTGTATCTTTCCGTTTATCGGCCAAAAAAGCTCTCGCTGCAGGTCCAATTCTCGATCAACAGCTCGCTCATTATCGGTTCGCGTAGTGCCGGTCGGTGCTTCCGAGAGATTGTCCTGTACGGAATCATCAGGTTCAGGTCCTTCCGTTGTTGCGGCAGCTGCCGTTCGAACAGGCCCCTCCTCCTGCGGAAGCATAATACTATCTTCGACTTTCAAGACATACCCTTTGTCTAGATTGTTCAATTCGAGCAGATTTTCTACCGTTGTATTGTGTTTCCGGGCGATACCGTAGAGTGTATCCCCCGGCCTTACAAAATAGGAATGAGGAATGATAATGTTTTCCCCAACCCGCAGGCTCGTTGGATCATCAATAGAATTTGCTTTTAGAATTGCTTCGACTGTTACGTTATACTGTTTGGAGAGCCGGTACAACGTTTCGTTCTTTTTTAAGGTGTGGACCTGCTGTTCACTAAAAGAGGCAGCGGACAGGGAAAAAAGTATGGCAAAGGTTAGTGCGAGCACTTTCATGGTTCACTCTTAATAGTCGGTTTTCAGTTCTAAAAACTAAAGGAGCCTGCAGAAAAAGTGGATATCATTTATACTATTTCTATTGCCATGATAGTCCAAAATGAAATACTCTGACGGCACGATGATTATACAAGCCGCAACGGTCCAGTTTCAACACACTCCCGGTGATAAAATTGCCAATCTCGACCGGATTTATTCTTTTTGCAAAAAAGCTGCTGAAAAAGCAATAGAGATCCTTATTTTCCCCGAAATGTGTATTACCGGATATTGGCATATTCGAAAACTTTCACGACCACAACTAGTAACGCTTGCAGAACCGATAGAAACCGGCCCTTCCGTGGAGAAGCTGACAAAGTGGGCGGCTGAACTCTCTCTGATTATCGGGGCAGGGCTTATCGAACAGGCCCCCGACGGTTCTCTGCATTATCACCGGAAACTGCACTGCTTTATCAGCGAGCATATGAAAAGCGGCAGCAGCTACACCGTTTTCCCTACCCATTTAGGAGTAACGCTCGGAGTGCTCACCTGTTACGATAATAACCTTGTAGAAAACTGCCGAATTACCGCTTTATTAGGCGCAGATATCCTTCTTGCACCCCATCAGACCGGCGGATGCAGGACAAAGAGTCCTCATGCAATGGGCGGGATTGATCTTCGGCTGTGGGAGCACCGGCGGGAGGACCCCGAGGCTATCGAAAAGGAGTTTAAGGGGCCGAAAGGACGGGAATGGTTGATGCGGTGGCTCCCGGCCCTGTTTGCCTAATAGTGTACGTAGTGGTGCAAACCGTGGGGATAGAAATCAAACATGAGCACGTCAAACAGACAGGCAAAAGCACTGGCAGCAAAACTGTCTAAGCGTATGGTAACGGCTGTTCTCCGGTTTTCGATGATGCGGCCGGACGACAAAATTGTCATTGCCGTGTCCGGCGGTAAAGACAGCCTCTCTCTTCTCTACCTTTTTACCAGAGCACAAAAATCACTCTCTATTCCGTTCTCCTTCAAAGCTGTTCACATCAGACCAGATTTCGAAGGATGCGACTATGACCCCCGGATGGAACAGCTGTTTTCACACTGGGAAACGGAATACGAAATCCTCGATGTGCCTGTTCTGGCCAGACTCAAGCCGGGCCGGAAGATGAACTGCTATTGGTGTGCGACCCAGCGGAGAATGGAACTGTTACATTACGCGAACCGGCACGGATTTGGCTCGATTGCCTTAGGACATCACTTAGAGGATATTTTAGAAACCCTTTTTATGAATATGGCGTATAAAGGAGAAATCTCTACGATGATGCCTGCTATGACCTACGACAACTATCCGCAGCGGATCATCCGGCCGTTGTGCATGGTAAAAGAACGGGACATCGAGTCCTTCTCGCGTGCCATGGGTTTCGCACAACTAACACGTACCTGCAGATACGGGCAGACATCACCACGGTTAGAAGCACGAAAAGCGTTGGAGCTACTCGCATCTAGAGGAGACTATGTCAAGGAAAACCTCTTCGAATCGATGTGTAATGTCAGGTTTGATTATCTGCCGAAGTGATGAAAAAGTCGAATCTCTTACATACTTCTGTTATTTGTATAAGTCCGTCTAAAACTGTTTGCTTTTTTCAAAGATGTTCCTGTATCATAAAACAAGAGAGCATCAGGGAGAGTAAAAAATGAAAAAAACCAAAGCTGCCGATCTTTTACTAACGAATGGCAAGGTGTATACAGGCACTGCTGATACTCCGTGGGCGGAGGCAGTTGCAGTGAAAGACGGCACAATCCTTGCCGTAGGAAGCACGGATGATATGCAAAGCTACGCAGACGAGGAGACCGAAGTAATCGATGTAGAGGGGAAGATGGTCCTCCCCGGATTTGTCGATGCACACATGCATCCGGCGAAAAGTTCCGTCATCTATTTTACCCAGATAAACCTCTATGCAAGCCATACAAAAGGCTCGATGCTCGATAAAGTCGAGCAGTTCGTGAAAACCCATCCCAATCAGAACGTCTTAAAGGGGGCCGGTTTCCAGCGTTCCGTGTTCGACGAATTAGGGCCCCGCAAGGAGTGGCTCGATGCGATCGAGAGCGAACGGCCCATCGGCATCTACTCCTCCGACGGCCATTCACTGTGGGCAAATTCCAAAGCAATCGAGACAGCCGGTATAACAGGGAAGACCCCCCAGCCTGCAGAGGGGGTCATAAAAATTGATCCCGAAACAGGTGAGCCCTCCGGTCTTTTTCAGGAATTCGGTGCAATGCGGATGATAGAGCCTATTTTCCCCGAACCGACTAAAGAAGAGTATAAAGAGGGTCTTTTAAAACTGCAGAAATTTTTGAATGAACGGGGATTGACTACCGTCTTTGATGCGATGGTCCCGCTCGATAAACCACACTACGTAGAAGCGTATCAAGAACTTGCATCGGAAGAGAAATTGACGGTCCGATATCGCGGCGGATGGCTTATGAAAACCGAAGAGGATGCCGACGAACAGATACTGAAAGGGATCTCGCTGTCCCAAGAGCTTGATCACCCCCACTTCCGGATACATACATTTAAATTCTTCGCCGATCACGTTATCGAAGAGGAAACCGGATACCTCCATGAGCCGTATACGCACAGAGACGACGATTGGTACGGGATCAAGGTGTGGGATGATGAGGTCATGAAACGAGCTTTTACTGCAGTCGACAGAGCAGGATTTCAAATCCATGTGCATCAGATCGGGGATGCTGCCGCGACCTATACCTTGAATGCACTGGAATCGGCGAGGCAGGCAAACGGAGAACGGGATGCACGCCCTGTTTTAGCACATATACAACTTCTCAAACCGGAAGATATCCCGCGGATGCACAAACTCGGTGTCGTCGGGGTCACGGCACCGTACTGGATGGTGGCTGATGATTATTTTTATTCGCTGTATAAACCGTATCTCGGGGAACCGCGGGCCTCACAGATGTATCCGCTTCGCTCCCTCCTCGACGGCGGAGTACCGGTAGCTCTCCATTGTGATTTTTCGGTCAATGAGCCCGATCTCATGTGGGCCCTCTACAGCGGGATGACGAGGAGAATGCCTTTGAGAATATCCGAGCTCTGGTACAGCAACGATACCTATACGGAAGTACTCCCCCCACTCGAAGAGACTGTCCCCTTGGACCACTTGATCAAAGCTGCAACAGCCGGCGGCGCCTATTCGCTTTTCCTGGAAAACGAAATCGGGACGATCGAACCGGGGAAAAAAGCGGACATTGTCGTTGTAGAAAAAAATCTATTTGATCTCGAGGTAGAACAGATACCGGAAGTTTCGATTGAAATGACATTTTTCGAGGGGGAGCAGGTCTACGCCAGATAGCTTTCCACTTTGTTTAATTAATTTGACGAAAACCCTATTTCTTCTGATTTTTTATTAATAAAATAAAATGAATGAAATAAAAGATCAAATAGGTAAAAGATTTCCTGAAAATTTTATATGGGGTACAGCTACCTCTGCATACCAGATCGAAGGTGCATGGAATGAAGACGGGAAAGGTCCATCGATTTGGGACCATTTTGTCCACCAAAAGGGAACCATTCAGGACGGTTCTACCGGAGATGTGGCGTGCGACCACTATCATAGATTTTCAGAGGATGTTGACCTGATTGCACAGTTGAATATAGGTGCATATCGATTTTCGATATCTTGGCCGAGAGTAATTCCGGAGGGTACCGGCCGTCTCAACCAAAAAGGAATCGATTTTTATGCTCGATTGATAGATCAATTGCTCGAAAAAGGGGTTGAGCCGTTTATAACTTTGTTCCATTGGGACCTCCCCCTATCCCTCGAGTACCACGGCGGCTGGACGAGTAGAGAAACGATAAAAGCATTCGAAGAGTATGCGGTGAAGATGGTACGACTATTCGGTGACCGTGTACGTTACTGGATAACGGTAAACGAGCCGATCAGCATTACCGGGGCCGGATATGGAGCAGGAGTTCATGCACCCGGCTATAAAAACCCGTTAAAACTTTTCCAAGCAGCTCATTTTCTGCTCTTAGCGCATGGAAATGCCGTCAGTCATATGAAGGCTGAGGACAGCACGCTGCAGGTTGGAATTGCAAATGCTTTTTCACCGATCTATCCGGAAAACAAACGGGACGAACATGTTGTTGCCCGTATCAGTGCTTTTCTCAATAAGCTTTTCATGGACCCGGTCCTAAAGGGCCGCTATCCGAAAGAAATCCTTCCACTCATAAAGCTGCTTAATAGAAAAATCCGTGCGAATGATCTTAAAAAGATAGCAACTCCCGTCGATTTTATCGGTGTAAACCACTATTCCCGGTACATTGCACGAAGGACGCTTCTTCCGTTTATTGGTTTTAAATTTCTCAAACCGGTTTATGAAAATGTGGTATTTACCGATATCGATTGGGAAATCTATCCGCCCGGATTCTATCGCATCCTCGATTGGCTCAAACAGGAATACGATAATCCCCCTATATTTGTTACAGAAAACGGAGCTGCATTTAACGATCCCGTGGAAAACGGAACAATAAACGATATCCGCAGGATTCAGTACCTTCGCTCATATATCAGCTACATGCATAAAGCGCTTCGTGAAGGCTCCGATATTCGAGGTTATTTTCTGTGGAGTCTCTTCGATAATTTCGAATGGCAGTATGGGTATACGAAACGTTTCGGGATTGTGCACATCGATTATGCAACACAGGAGAGGATTGTTAAAGAAAGCGGACGATGGTATTCCACCATCTGTTCTCGTACTATACTCTAGCTGCACTGCTTTAGCGCATTAATTGTTCGAGCAATTCGGAAACTGTACCTCCGAGATTTATGAGTTTTTTCTGGAACCGTTTTGTTTTTGCATTAGTTCTTGTTAGCTGTCGATTCAATTTTTCGTCAATTTTGTTAATTTTTTTCTCGAGCTTAATGAAAGTTTTTTTTGCGCTGTTATTCTCTTCAAAATTACCGAATTGATACTCTATGCTGTCGTCGGTAATCTCTCCGTTAAAACTTCTATATAATTCTATTTGAATAGATTTCCCTATATACGGTATGCGTCCCTCTTTTACAAACCTGCGAACACTGACTTTGATGTGTGTTGAGCGGAGAACACTGAGTTCGGCAAGTTCGGTGGCCCGTTTTACGAGATCGTGGTCTTCTGCAACTTGAATCTTTTCATCGAAACCGCCGATTTTCTCAAATATTTTTCTTCGTATAAGAATGCAGTATCCGGGAATGCGGGGGTCCGAGTTCTTGTAGAGCTTAATAAAAATATTGGCAAATTTATGCATAATTTTATCGATCGTAAGCGAGGAAAGAGGATACGCTTCTGCTGTGGCAAGGTCTATCGAACGATTTTCTATCTCGTTTGTTGCGTTTTCTATAAAATCATCCGGTATTTGGATATCGGCATCGAGAAAAAAGATAAAATCACCTTTTGCATGTGCGGCACCCCTGTTCCTTCCCACAGCAGGTATTCCGCCTTCAACTACGGTAGCACCGTGGGAGCGGGCAATTTCGGTAGTAAAATCTGTCGATTCAGCATCGGCAACAATAACTTCGAAATTCTGTTTTGTTTGGCGGCCTAAGCATTCGAAAAGCTTCGGCAGATACTGCTCTTCATTAAGCGCAGGGATGACAATACTTATATCCATGTACATCAATGTACTATGTCTATCTTAAAAAAACAAATTTTTCTATTGAGGGGCATGAATGATTTTATTATGTTACTAACAGATGAATTTACCACTTGCTGCTATTCTTCTCTCATTTCTTGGATATTCGATTTTAAACATTGGTCAAGCATTCCAAAAAATCGGCCTGTCAAAAAAAAATGATCGGCCGATTGCAGGATGGTCGATCTGGGCTGCAGCGACGTTTGCGACCTTTATTTCATTCTTGATCGTCTATGTAGCAATTTCTTTCGGCTCGGTTGCAATTATCGGGGCCATGTCCGGTTCCGGGCTGGCATCACTTGCTGTTTTCTCCCGATTTGCGATGAAGGAGAAAATTCTAAAACAGGAAGTCATCGGGATACTGGTCATTGTTGCGGCATCGGTGATGATCGGTCTATTCAGCAAAAAATACATTGAACCGTCGATATATCGTTTGGGACTCTATCTATTCCTCGGGGCGGGACTGCTGTTCTATACCGCTGCCGGTTTTCTGCTTCGAAAGCAGGGACTGTTGGGATTTGTGTTAGGAGGATTGTCCGGATTCCTCGGGGGCTCTTCTTCTGTCTTTCAAAAGGTTACAACCACCGAAGCCGGGGGGATGTTCTTTTCCGAACTCGGGTTTATAAGAGGCTTTCTCAATGCCTTAGAGAATCCTTTTACGGTTGTGTGGGTGTTATTATCCGTAATTTCGATGATTGTCCTGCAATTTTCATACAAATGGGGAAAGGCAATAACCATCATCCCATCCTTTACCGTTAGTTTTATTATCGCACCGGTTATAGGGGCGCTCGTTGTGTTTTCAGAATCGCTCCATCCGATTCAATGGGCAGGTATCGGGATCATGATCGCCGGAAGCATCCTCCTTACAGCTAAAACATCTCGTCAAACGCAAGGGCGACAAAAATGACATAGTCGATCGGTTTTTCTTCGCCGACACTCTTGAAGTTGATGCCGAAATCGAATCTTCCTCCTTTTCCCGGCCCGCCTACCTGTTTGAGATAGAGGCGGAGTCCGACGCCTGCCGTTATGGGTGTTTCCAGCAGATCAACCGTCTCATCGACCGTAATATAGTTTCCGATATCGGTAAAAAAAACCCAGTAGAGATCGTTATCAACAATGAGATGAAAAGAGGTAATAAACAAACGAAGATCGATATTCCCGTGAACACCGAAATTGCCCCGCAGTTGGCCCGGTTTGATGCCGCGGACATCGAGAGAAGTAAGCTGTATTTCCTGAAAAGGATTTATCTGCCCATAGAGAGAATAGGCAAACATACTTCGTTCGAAAAGGCGAAAGTACTTTGCATGCTGTAATTGTAATCCGGGCAATTGATCATATATCGAATACATCAGCTTCAACTCATTATGATCGCCCCACACCGTGCCTGTATCCCGATTGAGCACTCCGTGCTGCATCCCGGCGTTAATAACAAAATAATCTTCATCCTGCTGCTTTTTATCTATTTCATTTTTTACGACAAAAGTCTCTCCGAGCCCGATTTCATACCCGATAAAGGGGGCTATTTCAGTTTTACCGATCGGGAATCTCTTTTTAAAACGGAGAGTGTTTTCGAAACGGTTAATATCGGCTTGGTACGCCACTTCATCATCTGCGTAGACAAGGTCACTGTAGTCCCGGTATCCGAGTTCGACATCCGTTGCAAAGTAACTGCCGAATATCCTCGGATAATGCCACATGAGAAATAGTGATTTTAGGTATGGATTGTACAGTCCCTTAAAATGGAGAGACTGTCCGAGTCCGAATACATTGAAATCTTGAATGTTGAAACCGATGATATGGCCGATTTTATTGTCAACGTAATAGAGAGGAAGCGGAAAAAAAGTCCACCTGTCTTCGATTTTTATAAGGACAGTTGTTGCATACGTCGCTTTATTACTATTCTCCGTTTTGATATCGATATCCACCTCAGAAAAAATACCGAGGTTCTTTAAACGCTGTTTTGTCACCTTGATCCTCTCTTCTAGATCCGAGAGCACATAGCACTTCCCCTCTTTAAAGCGGCACTCTTGTAGAATGACAAAATCTTTTGAGCGCTTATGACCTTTGACTTTAATCGAGGTGATGCAGTATTGTTCTTCAGGGAAGGTGCTGTGGGCGGTAAGAAAGATAAGAAAAATCAAAAAAACAGAGATGTTCGTTTTTCCCATGGTGCAGGTATCATACCGTTTGTACTTGTTCACGCCAATAGACGGATGCTATTTTTATCCGGATGTGCGATTGCCGGGCTCCTTTTTTTGATTAGCTGTGAACTGCAGATAAAACCGTGTGAGTTTTCAGGAACGATCGAACCGGGCCGGCCCCACGGCATTGTAACAAGCGGGTTCGGTTTGTCATGGGACCTCTTCAATCACCGTATAAAAAAGTGGTCGATACGGCCTGACTGGAACGGAAACGACTATGATGACAGTGAATACGCTTTAGCGGTTTCCCTCGTCGGCGGGCCGTGGTCGACGGGTACGTATATGGAAGATATTCCGCGGGCGGAATACAGTTTTTTCTACGTGGAAGGGGGAAGCAACTGCCGGCTTGCACAAGCAGCGGTCCCCTTGACCATAGAAAGCGGAGAATCGGAAGCGGAAAAAGAAATTGAGATTTTATTAGAAGATTTGAATCTTGATACGTTCCCCAACCATGCTGTTTTCCTCCAAGGTCTATCGTTTGATACGGATATCTCTCAATCCTCACACTATCCATCAGATTATGACCCGAAAGACGGCTACACATCCCGGGGCATAGGCGGGGGTGTAGATGATGTTGAAACCACTTCGGAAAAAATCCGGTTTACGACATGGGTCCGAATGGAATCGGGACCTGCCGACCGCGACAATATGAACCGTGCAATAAAACACGCACGAATAGAGACAACCGTATATCTGCTTATTGTCGGATACACGGAGGGTGCCGTTACGTACAAAGATCATGAGTACTTTCTCTCATACGATCCGCCTACCCTTCTCTTTCAAACGGTGTATGATCATGGAGACTCTGAGTTACGGCAATTTTCGATTACAGGAGACGAAGGATATGAGACTGCTTTTATCGCTCTTAGAAGTTTTAATTTCAAACTGTTTGGTTCTGTAGAGAATGGTGATTATATGCGGGAGATATCCGTACAATCGAAACTTCTCGATTACAATAAAAAAACCGGAAAAGCAAACATCGATCTCGACGGCTATGCCTCGAATGCATCGACGTTTTCTTTCGAAACGATGGAAAACGATTTTAGCGCGACAGTAGCGCTGGTGCAGCTCGGATCAGGTGCTGCATATCCGGGATACTTCAAGCACGAGTTTGAAGCGGGCAGTGAAGTTTTCTCACTTGTTCCATAGAAAGGGAGTAAAATTATTCCACCCCGGGGTCTTTGCGGTACTCTTTAAGACGGCTTCGCTTCTTTTTCCGAGCAAGTCGTCTCTCCTTTGCAGCTTTTCCCGGCTTGCTTGGTCTCCGTTTTTTATCCGTTTTGGACCCTTCGAGAATTACATGTAAGGCCCGATCCTCCGCTATTCTCCTGTTTTTAGACTGGGACCGTTGATCGGATGCCTGGATGACCAATTCTCCATCGTTATTAATTTTGTTGCCGAGCCGGGCACGGAGCCTGTCCAATTCCGCCTCCGTTATACCCGGTATGTTCTCTATAGGCAGTTTGAGTGTTACCTTGGTGCTGACCTTGTTTACATGTTGGCCACCCGGACCGCCTGAACGGGAGAAAATCTCTTCACCTTTTGAGTTAATCCAGGTTTTAAGCTGCTCTCTATCCATTCTGCTATGTTCACAAATCAGAAGAATCTATGCAAGAGAGGTTTGACCTCCGCTTTAGTACCTGCTAGTAAAATTTGACTTAGGTAGCAGCAATGCGTAGCTTTTAGAGAGGAAGAAGGTAACAAGGGAGCACACTTTTTGATTTTGATTTCTTGAAAAAGTTAATAAAACCGGCACATACCCCAAATCTCGATAGTTTAGCCAAAGAGGGGATGTGCGGTCTTCATCTTCCGGTCGGTCCGGGGATCATGCCCTTAGCTTTGGCCCATGCAGGCCGAATTGATAAATTTGGTGCGTAACCGTGTTTTTATTTATAGCAGGGATACAACCGCGTAAAGTCATCGCAGATATTCGCCTCCTTAACTGTCCCCGATGTCGGAAAAACAGCGCGCAGATCAAATACTGCGGTGAGAAATTATACTTTTAGGTAACGTGGCTGATTGCGATAAATCGTTGAAGCAAGTTCGGGTAAGAGTTTGATTTCATTTCTTATCGTTATATGTGCCCCTAAATTGAGGGCCAAGTGATAGATCGGATTATCAAGATGATAAGGAAGCCGTTTTAATACCGATGAGATTTTCGTAAACTCTTTTTTTGCCCACAACCGCCCTTCCTGCAGTTCCCGAGCGGTCATGTTTTTCGGATTGAACACTGCCGTACCATGGTCATAATATCGCCAGTCATGTGTTAACAGACGGCCTTCTTTCTTAAACGTATTATATATTTTTGTACCCGGGTAAGGGGTGAGAATGTTTAAGGAAGCGGAACTGATATTGTTCCTGTTTAAAAAATCGAGGGTCTCTTTGAATACATCCTTCGTATCATCGTCGAAACCAAAAATAAGCGAGGGATGAAAATATATTCCATACCCTTTAAATCTTTTTATCGCCTCTTCTACTTTATCGATTTCTTTAAGTGATTTTCGAAGCCGTTTGAGGTGTGATTTAGAAACGGTTTCCAGACCGAAAAAAAGCCCCTTGCATCCGCTCTCTACCGCAAGTTTTATGAGTTCTTCATTATTGATAAAAGTTATTGATGCCTGTCCGATCCACTTTATTCTAAGCGGCCGAATAGCTGTAAAGAGTTCTCTCGCGTAACGGGGATCTCCGATGATGTTGTCATCGAGGAATATAAAAAACTTTCGTTCAGAATCAGCAATATCCTTTACAACATGTTCTACCGGAATATGCCGGATCTTTTTTCCGTAGATATCGCAGACACAGCAAAACTCGCAATTATAGGGACAGCCTCGGGTCGTAATTACCGGATTGAGATTAAACCGTGCCCGTTTCTCTCCATTCCGCTGTTTAATATGAACATACGTATCGAGAGACGGAGAATCCTTATGATAAAATGATTTTAATTTGCCGCGTTCGCAATCTTCGAGCAGGCCCTGCCAGACACCTTCCGCTTCTCCGACAACTACTGAATCGGCAAATTGTATTGCTTCGCGGGGGAGAATCGACGGATGTATACCGCCTAAGACTACTTTTTTGCCTCTTTTTTTAAACTCTTCAGCAAAATAGTAGGCACGGGGGGCATTCGCAGTCATGCAGCTAATACCGACGAGGTCACATTCTTTATCGAAAGAAACATCATCAAATTCTTCTTCGATAATTGTAACGTCGTGTTTATCCGGAGTAAGCCCTGCTATCAGTAACAGTGCCATTTCGGGGATTCGAACACCTCGCGGTTTTTTAATACCTTCATTTTTTAGGGGTGAAATAAGGAGAATTTTTAAACCCATGTAGTGGTTTCCATATACTTTATATCATATACTAAAAATACGAAGTGCACAATGCGATACTTAATGTGAATCCCGCTGTTTCGAATAGCGGATTTTGAGATAAAAGCAGATTTCAGCTGGATTATCATTGCAGCGCTTATTACCTGGACACTGGCCACCGGCCTATTCCCGGCCTCCTTCGGGGACCTCTCTTCTGTAAGCTACTGGATTATGGGGGTAATCGGTGCCATCGGTCTTTTTGGAGGGATCGTTCGCCCGCAGGTTCGGAATGCCGATACAAGAGATAACACTCTGGATTTTCGGCGGAGTGGCCCATATGGAGGAGAATCCCCCCAACCCGAAAGCAGAGTTCCTTATGGCCGTCTCCGGACCGATTCAAATCATAAAAAAAGTAAAGTAGTTAGACTCATCCGTAACCTTGAAGACTCGATAAAGACGAGATTGCGAATTCGTGCGGCGTTGAACTCGGATAGTTTTCTAATTACTGTTCTTCTATCGCTTTTTATGATACAAGATAGAGGTATGAGTGAAGAAAAACGAGAAAATATAAAACCAGGCATGAAGGTTGCCGTCATCCTGAAGCGGGACCAGAGAAGCGGGCGCCTCACAGAGGGTATCGTACAAGTTTTATTGACAAAATCGCAGTTTCATCCCCACGGTATAAAGGTCCGTCTCACTGACGGTCAAGTCGGCCGGGTTCAAAAAGTGCTGGAGTAATTGGAAACACATCAGTGAAAAGTTGTGTAAAGAGTAGAGCCTACATTATAATCAATAACATCCTGACGATACTCTTCAAGTTTAAGATATTCTTGATAATCTAGGACGACAGCAACCGGTTTATTTTCCCCTTTTATAGATTTTTCAGACATCAATAAGGAAGGTCGGAAGGCTCAGCCTTGAACTTCAGGAACACCGGCGAATTTTTCCAGCGCTCGTAGAATTCCAATAAAGTAGACTACCCGAGAGAAAATCCTCAAAAAGGGCACGAGCGGGATGGGAGTAGGAAAGACTTGACAGTAACAATTGCTCGACATATATTGTAAGCAATGCTTTCATTGCATGCACAAGGAGTATGTTATGGCAACCATAACCATTCGAAACCTTGATGATTCGGTAAAACAACGACTACGAGTACAAGCGGCCTCTCACAATCGCTCGATGGAGGAAGAAGCGAGGATCATCCTCCGAAATGCAGTTCATACAGACAAGGAAGCCGGTGGAATAGGAAGCCGTATACATATGCGTTTCAAGGAAGCCGGCGGCATCAATATGCCCGAAGCCAACCGGGCGCACAGGCCACGCAAAGCGGAAATGAAGTAAATGATACTTGTAGATACCAATGTTCTTTCGGAACTCATGAAGGGCGAACCGAACGAGGGGATAATAGAATGGATGGATTCCGTCGAACAACACGAGCTCGGGATAACATCGGTTACGGTTGCAGAGATTCTCTATGGTATCGCCGCTTTAAGCGAAGGAAAAAGAAAACAGCGCCTCTTGGAAGCGGCACGCGCAATGGTTGATGAAGATTTTAACGGGCGGATCTTCGCCTTCGACGAGCAGGCGGCGGTAGAATATGCCGATATCGTGATACGGCGCGAGAAGAGCGGTAGACCTATTTCGATGCCTGACGCACAGATTGCGGCTATCTGCCGAGCCGGAAACTTCGAACTGGCAACACGAAATACAAAAGACTTCGAAAGGACGGGAATAGAACTCATCAACCCCTTTTATTAATGTTGTTCCCCGCCAGGTCAACTCCAAGTGGTTGTTCTGTTTACAGCTTTAATATTTCCATTAACTCTTTGTTAATAAATATATTTTCTCTTCCAATCTTTCTTATTTCTAGTAATCCGACGTCTGACAGTTTATGTAAATATACCGATGCCGTTTTTCTCTCTATACCGAGACCTTTGACAAGAAATTCTACTTTGCAATAAGGATTTTCAAATAAGAGTTCTACCAATTCTTTTGAATATATTTTAGGTAAATTTTCTTTTACATACCCAATTTTTTCACCCAACAATTTTTTAATCATTTTTATTTTTTGTATTGTTTCTGTCGTAGTTACTTCAATCCCTTTTAATATAAAAAGTAACCATTGCTCCCAATTTCCTTCTTTTGTTACCTCACGCAATAATCGATAATATTCAGCCTTGTTCCTAATAATATATGAGCTTAAGTATAATATTGGAATTTCAAGGTAATCCTTCAATAATAGATATAGAATATTTAATATTCTCCCTGTTCTTCCATTTCCATCGTAAAAAGGATGTATACTTTCAAATTGATAATGAATAATCCCTAATTTAATTAAATCATCTTCATCAGAATTTAAATATTCTGTCATGTTTTTTAGCAGCTCATTCATAGTATCCGGTTTATCCGGTGGTGAGTACATTATTTCTCCGGTTTTATCATTTACTAGGGTTGTTCCCGGAGTCCTTCGAATACCTGCATCATTCTTTATTAGTATTTTTTGTATTTCAATTATATCATTTATAGAAATAAAACCCTTTTTCTTTATTTTCTTCCAGCCTTCCTGCAATGCTTCTCGATAATACATTACCTCTTTTGTTGCTGTATCAATGTTCTTCGAGGCAGATATAGCTTGGTATAATTTATCTTTTGTGGTGATTATATTTTCTACTTCTGAACTGTCTTTCGATTCTTGAAGAATAATCGCATTTATTAATATAGATTGGTTTGGAATAATATTGGCTGTTCCTTTCAACTCAGCAATTGCTGCCCGTGCCTTGCCTTCCTGCTTCCAAATCTTTATGGATTCATATTTTTCTGGTTTTGGTGGTATGTAAGGTAGTTTATTGTATGGCTTTTTAGGATCAAAGACTATCATGTGTACAATTTTATGCCTTTTTTGTACATTTAACAAGCATAATGTACAAAAAATTTATATTTTTGGACACATAATTCAAATATGTACATATTAACTACTTGATAGTACATTTACTAATGTAAACATACCATTCGGTTGAGCTGCCGATCGCTGTTATTGTATAGCCCACTCTCTTTAACCAGTGTAACTCCAGTTCTCCTATTCAACTACTTCTTTGCCATATTCACCGCCAGGTCAACTCCAAGTGGTTGTTATATGGCTTTCATAATTGCTATTTAGAGTCTGCTTCATAGTTTCTTTATCTTATATTGTTTTAATTTTTAACTTCCGACAAAGCTTCTTGAGTTTCTGGTCCCTTGTTAGTATCATTCCATCATTTCTTCTTGCACATATCAAATATAGACAATCATATACTGTTTGATCATTGTGAATTGCTTCTCTAAGTGCTT
>CAZQKT010000057.1:0-20543 GCA_964594055.1 uncultured Spirochaetales bacterium | reverse complement strand
CACCCATCTCGATGGTGTCCAATCCAAAATCATCATCCATCCTGTCCAGCCGGGCGATAATGTCGAGATCGTCGATACCGCAGTTGGCCCCGTGTGCCCACACCGTTTCGTATTCCGGCTGCTTGGTTACGTAGTTGCCTTCCTTATCGACATAGATCCCGGAACATTTAATGACGCAACCGCGGTGACACCCGTGCGTTGCATTCCCGCCACGTGCCGTTTCGGTCTCTGCCTGTGTTTCTCCGCTTATGTTTCCCACACCTGAAAATTGGCCCCGTGTAAAATTGTTAGTAGGATAGCCGCCGGACTCGTTTATGATATTCGCTAAAATATTGGTCCCGTATGCGGGAAGCCCCTCTCCGGTAACGCTGTGAGATTGAAGCCCTTGGGTAAACACCTTATTTGCCGCTTTGAACGCCTCTTCATCAACCGGTTTACGGATTGTACAGCCGGTATCGTCTAAAACAATCGCTTTTATTCCTTTCGAACCCATCACTGCTCCCACTCCGCCTCTTCCGGCGTGTCTCGACGGGTGCAGTTCCATATCGGTACAGGCAATCGAGGCTGCTCCCATTTTCATTTCCCCGGCGGGGCCGATAGACATATAAGCCGCTTTTTCTCCATGCTCCTTTTTAAGCGCATCTACGACAGCATAATTACCCAAAGTCTTGAGCTCATTCACTTTTGCTATGCGGGCCCCATCCTTGGTGAGAACGATCTTGTATAGATCATCGGTTTCCGGCGCCCCCTCAATAACGATTGCCCCGTATCCGAGACGGGCCAATACCTGTCCGGCCTGACCCCCTGCATTCGCCTCTTTTATCCCTCCGGTGAGAGGACTCTTACAGCCCACGGAAATTCTTCCCGAAATTGCTGCCGCCGTTCCTCCTAAAAGACCGGGGGCTATGACCAACTTGTTTTCTCTTCCCAACGGATGACACAAAGGGGGGACTTCCTGAGAGACGATGCGGGAAGTGAGTGCTCGACCTCCGAGACCGGAATACGCGTCTTCTTCTGTTACACTTATTTCAGGCTCCGCACTCATGCTGATTCGAAGAATTTTGCTCATTATGCTTCCTCCTTGACAGTAATGGATATTCTCCTTTCCAAGCTCGTTGCACCGAAAATTATAGCACGGGTACTGTACGCCGTCCAACTTTTTTTTTGTGTCCGTACTACGTTTCTCTCCTGTTTTACCCGAAGAGAAGATCGCCGAACTTATCCGGTTGGTGGAAGTTCAGTTCCTCTCCGACAGTACTCCAGCTTGCCCAATGGGGACGGGAATTGTGTTCGACACATTTAAAAAAATTGCCCTGCCAGTTTGTTCCCGTATCAGGAAGCAAAAGACCGCTGCAGTATGCCTGCAGAAGGGTGAACGGAACTAAGTATTTTACAGACCACTCGACCGGCCCGGTTATTTCTTTGGTAATCGGCTCAGTAAACGTGGTTGCCCGGTGTATCTGTTTACACCATTTTTCACTTACCTGCTGATACGCGGCAAACCCCTCGTCCGTTCTCCTGCTGTCTTTTATATAGTAGAGCAGGAGGGTCCCGATACAGTTTACCTCCACGTTGAAATAACCGTAATCAGCACCCGGTTGAATCGGTTTGATAAAAAACTCCACACAGCTGTCCGTCGACACCGGCCCCTGGCACTCGGTGGTAACAGCGTACACAAAGCGCTCGGTAACCCGGAAATGAACATAGAGATTCGTCTCATCGTAGAGTACTTTCGCCTCGGTTTTAGGATGATTCGCACTGCTTTGGGGAAGAAACTGATCTATAGAAACCGTATCAGCCTGTTTCCATACATCACTTTCCCATCCAGCCTGAAGCGAGGGGACAGCGGTGGTCTTTTTTATGGTATACGTTGGTTTCATTTATTTCTCCTCTGTTTTTTTATCCTTTCCGTCCATTACGTTCCCTTCTAAACAGTGCATGGAGAGGGCAAGATTTCTGTTTTTGTATTGTGCGCTGTTCGTCACTTCCCTTCCAAACCAGTCCGGCGGATTGAACGCCTTACTATCTTCGACCGAAGGGAACTCCACTTCAGCAATAATCAGCCCTTCGAGTTCATCTTCATACACATCAACCTCAATTATACGTTCCGGTGTACTTTTATGGTTCACGAGATACCGCTTTTTTACGATGCACCGGTCCTCGGTCATCGGCCGGAGAGAGTCAAACTGCTCCCTAGTAAGCTCGATCTCGCCTTCATTCCGGACCAGGTCCGACCCTTTTTTAATGGTCAAATAGTGTCGGTCGTCTTTTTTTCTCAGCCGCACTTCGGTCACATCCCGGTCATCAGAAATGTAGCCCTGGCGGATTGTGTGCACCGGTGAGTCCAATACTTCAGGGGGAAATTTTTCTACGATAAACTTGCGCTCGATTTCATGCGGCATTGTTCAATAACCGGTTTTTCGTCGTCCGCCACAATTTTTCAAACGCTACTGATGCTTTGGAATGCGGCTTCGTTGCAATTACCGGCGCCCTGAAAAGGCCCATTTTTTCTACATCGGCAGCATACGGTATCTGCACGTTTATAAAATGGCTGTCTTCCCGGCTCATTTTATCAATCAGCTCTCTATGCATCTTCTTTCTCCCCTCTACCATAGAAAAGAAGGCAAAAATGTGTGAATCGTCCATCTCTCGCTTTTTAAAAAACTCGAGAAGTTTATTGTAACCGACGAGAGAAAGCGAGGTCGGAATAAACGGGACAAGAACGTTATCTGCAGCGCGGAACACATTTTCAGACTCTAAGGTAATATTCGGGGGGCAGTCAAGAATGATGAGTTCATATTCTTCTTCGAGCGGTTCAAGGACCTTGCGGAGTTGCTTTTTCGAGTGCTTCATATCGTTTAGAAGCAGATCGAGTGAGCGGAAGGAGAGGTCTGCAGGCAGCAGATCGAGGTCTTCGAAATCCGTACCCTTTATGTTTTTCTCGAGCGGTTTTCCACCTTTGACCAGTTTCTTCGCATTGAACTTTTTTGATGGTTTGATGCGAAAATAGTAGGTCGCCGAACCCTGCGGGTCGAGATCGCAAAGGAGTGTGGGAATATGGTCCCGCGCGGCGAGATAGGCCAGATTCACCGCAGCTGCGGTCTTTCCTACTCCTCCTTTGATATTGTAGAGTGCGACGGTGTGCATTACCCTGCCTCCTTGTATTCTGTATTTTTTTTACCCAGTTTATGAAAATACTGAGAGTTTTTACTCCTCGAGTACTTTCTCATGGCTTTTTCGAACTCGGCGCGCAGCAGTTCTTTGTTTTCAGTTATTTTAGTGATCAACCCTCCTACCGCTGCCGCAATATCTACGGAATCAGCCTCCGAAGGATGCATTTCCGTAAGATAATAGCGGAGCATCTGCTCCTGGACCGATAAATCATTTACGTCTCCCAATTTTTCCTGAAACGATTTGAGCCGTTTAATGAGCGGTTTGAGCTTGGACTCCGGATAGAGACTCGAAAACAGTTCGAGCAGATACCGGAGACGCTTACATTCTATCCTGACAGAATGAAACGCTTCATCACTTCGCACCTTAGCTGCCTTTTTCATCTTTTTTTCTACTTTTTTAAACTGGTTTTCGATTTTTTCCGTTACCAGATCATAAACGGGGGGCACAGTGTCAATTCCTGTTGTATCATGCAGACCGTTTTCCGCATACTGCTCCCACCGCCGGAGAATCGACCGATAACGGTCCGATTGAAAGGCTTGATTCAACTCATGGAACTTTGTTTTTCGAAATTCCCGTAAATTAGTAAAAAAGAGGTTGAGGCCTTTATGAAGGCGGGGCGGAAGCATCTTCCGATACTGTTCTTCCCGGAGGATGTACACATCGAGGTCTCTTACTTCCCCGGTCAGTCCCGCTATCCACTTCAAATCGTTTTTTAACTGCTCATTTGTTTCAGGAGAAAAAAGGCCGCAAAACTGCCTCTGTACTTCACGCAGCTGCCGGACCGCAATGCGCATATCGTGAAGGTACTCTACATCAATATCGAAGAGGAGCCCCTGTTCGTTCTCCCGTATGATCGATAAGAGGTTTTCCATAAGCAGCTTTACTGCCTCGGGCGCCGGCATATGGGGGGTAAGGCGGACATTCGGTTTTGATGAATAATTGCCGGGTGCACGATCAAGGATTGGGCTTATCTCATCGAGTACGTTGTGGGAGCTCCTTCTCAATCCATAACCACTGAGAAACCCCATAAACGTGTTGTACTCTTTGGTATATCCTTTGACCGGGCTTACCCGTAAAAGCACCTGCTTTTCTGCAGTTTCCTTTTTCTCTCCTATTGTAAGCAGCCGGATTCTGCTTACAATCTTTTCGTCATTGTTTACAAGGTTATACCGTTTTTCTTCGATAAAAAGATCTGCAGCAGAGAGCAGTGAACGGAGGTCGATGATCTTTCTAAGCGTGTCCCGGAGAGTGCCCGACGGGAATTCCCACCAAAACCGCGGTGACGGTCCCGCCGATGTAAGCGATTCCGCTTTGACATGGCCGCTCCTCGTTTCAACCAGTTCATATGTGCCGTTGGACCGTTTAAGCAAATATTCATTATGGTAGAGCCGCCAATCGAAGGTATCAAAATAATACCGCCGCTTCTTTTCCGAGTTTTGAAATCGAAGAGTAAAGTTACGGCGTATCCGCCGTAGTACTGTCTCCGCACCGACAGTTTCTTCCAACACAAATAGGGTACCTTTATTCATATCATCCCTTCTCTATCGATAATTTCTGCGTAGATCGAGGTGGTTGCCAGGTCTACATGGCCGAGACTTCTCTGCACAAGCATCAGGTTCCTGCTGTTGCGGTAGAGCATGACGGCATAGGTGTGCCGCAGCAAGCTTGGATGAACTCTCTTTGCTATTCCGGCCTTTTTCCCGTACTGCTCTAGAAACTCCCGGATATAACGGTTGTTCAATTTTTTTCCGGCGAGGGTAACGAAAAGCAGGTCCGTATCAGATCGCGGGCGGATATCTCGCCACATCCTCAAAAATTTCATAAGCGGCTGACCAAGATGCACCGTCCTCGGCGGTTTTCGGGGCTTTTTCACCACGGTTATGTCCCCTGTCTCCCAATCTACATCCTTTTCTTTGAGTCCGCCTTGAATATAGACCTCTTCGTCTGTACCGTTTGTGGAATGTTTCTCTTTACCGGCTATCTCGGAGACCTTCAAACCGGCGAACAGCATCAAAACGGCGATGCAGAGGTTTCTCAGTCCGGTCGGTGTGTTGGTATCCGCAACGGCAAGCAGATCTTCGCACTCCTGTTCAGTGAGTACTTCGGGAAGCTTGCGCTCTTTCTCTCCATCTCCAGGTCCCACCTGTATCGGTCTCCTCTCTCTGTAGTTCCGAATTTAAGTATTTTCGGTAGTAAAGAAGTCTAATGGATTTTACTACCTTTTTCAAGTATTTTCGGTAGTAAATTGTGCTGAAAAATGATTTTTTACAGAGCAATCGGCCGTTTTTTAAAGCAATTCATCACATCCTGCCGCCTCGAAATCAACAACAGCAGGAACCCTCCGGCAATGATAGGTAGGGTAAACAAACGATAGGCAATTTGTAAGCCGAGATGGTCCGCTAAGAAACCGAGGACGGAAGGACTGAATGCACCGGTAAACGTAATTGCCCCAACAAGCATCCCGAATATTTGTCCCCGCCCAAAACGTTTTCCCAGGGTCACCAGAATGACATTCTGCAGCGGAGTAACCCCGATGCCGAACGATCCGAGCAGAAAGACAAAAACCGGATACAGGAAGAGAGGGAGGTCCAGACTGAATAAAAACGTGACGGGGATTAAAAACCCTGTAAGGATGAGAATCATGGAAAACGGTCCCCATCGGTCGCTCGCCTTTCCGAACAGGTGCATTGTCGATATGCCCCCCAGGAAGAAGAACCCTGCAGTGTAGGAAGCAAAATGATGTTTCAGACCCACGACATCGACAAAATAGGTGGGAATAAAATTGAGCATCGGGATAACGGCGAAGGTCCTGCCGGTGACGGCAAGAATGAATAACACCACGACTCCTGCTGCAACGGCGTTTTCGTCTGAATCTAGGTCACTCTTCTCAGGGACCGAGGCATCTGTTTCCCGTTTTTCAAAAAGGCCCCTGTTGAACAGGAACAACGCTCCTATAATAAATCCGGGAATCGATGTGATGATAAGAATAAAACGCCAATCGATCAGATCGAGAAGCGTCCCGTTTAAGATATAAATCATAAGAATAGCGAAGACCCCCCAAAACTCAAAACTGCTGTACATCTTCCCGATGTGTTTATCGGTATACTCCTCTAACATGCCGTACATGACCGGATGATAGGTGCTCACCCCTATCGCAGCAAAAATAACGAGTATGACGAAGAGCGGAAACAGCGGAACAAAGCCTGAAATCGAAAAACAGGCGGAAGCGAGGAGCAAACCTGCTCCAATGAGCAGTCCGCGCGATATTCTGTCGGAGATTTTCCCGCTTAAAAACGAGGAGAGGGAGAGCGTTAAAAGATACGCTGTGAGCATACTCCCGGCAGCGCCGTAGCTCAATCCGAAATTTTTAAGCAGCATGGGAAGCACGGGCGGAAGAATAAAAAAGAACAGGTCGTTCGCACCGTGTCCGGCATAGCTTAATACGGTAAACTTTCTAATCTGTTTTCTCGGAAGTGTCTCGAACATTTTTTTATCTCGATTTTTTAAAAAATATACGGGATGATTGCTTTACGGTCCTCCGGATAATCGGGAAACGTCCGGTTGTACCACTTGTGGTGCGCAACTGCCCGGGGTACGAGGTTAGCAGCGGTCCAAAAGGCGAATGCAGCCCCTGCAATCGACCAGGTAAGGAGCGCCCACCCGGTCCATTCGATTATCTCTCCTAAATAATTAGGGGCCGTTACCCAGCGGAAACCGCCGCCGCGCGGTATTCCGTATTCATTCTCTACCCGAAGCTTTCGTGTTATTGTATCCGAATGGACGTGAAGAGAAAACCCTAAAAAGAAAAGAACGACACCGATAAGAAACTGCGGGGTGGTAAGCCATGAAAGATTGTACTTCTCCGGCCCGGGTGAAAACGAATACAAATAGCTGCTCTGCAAATAACCGTTGGCAACGTTGAAGAGCATCGCAAAAAACACAACTGCAAGGGGCATCCTATTGGTCCCCTTTTGCAGCGACGAAAAGATAAAGGTCCGGTATATGTAGTGAAATAACCAGAGAAAGAGGAAAAAGAAGGCGAAAAACCCCCGCTTCCAATCGCCCTGAATGAAAAACAGGACGAATGCAAGCGGAGAAATCACCTCCATGATGATCCACCCGGCGCGTTTGTCGATTTTAGGGCCCCACCCTTCCCGTGTATGCCTGCCGTAGGGGGCGGTCACGAAAAAAAGAAGAATAAAGACCGTCAGTCCGGCAGCGAGATACAAATAAAAAACGACGGAATACTGCACACTTGAGAATATAATCATTGTCATTCCTCTTCTTTTTCTCTACTTCGTTTAATAAAGGTCAGGGTCAACGTATACAGTTCTTTCATAAACGATTCCATGAAACGGGGATCGATCCCGCCCTGTTCTACTCCTTCCGCATTGATCAAGGTCACCGGATGGCTCTCTCCGTCGTATATGATAACGCGCTGCCCTTCTATCCGAATTTTTTTATGTGCCGTATCCGGCTCGGATTTTTCCTCCTCATCACCGCGGACCGGGTGGAGAGCAAACTGTTTAAAATCACGCAGGCTATACTCCTTGACCTTTCGATACACCTGTTCCCTGCCCTCTTCGGTCTGCTCGAGGGCGCGGTCTAAGTACATCAGTTTCTTTAGTCCGTCTTCTTCGGTAAAATCGACCGTCTCGAGCTTTTCCTCGTGCCGTAACAAAACGTCCCCAATTTTTGCATACTCCTTGGCCGTTTTATACTTTATGGGGACCCGTTCCGCTTCGAGATACTGCATAAAATTCGCAGCACCTGCCTGACGGTACAGTTTCTTTCGGTCGATATTAGCGAGGGATTTACAAACCGCAGCTTTAGAGAGAACAACACCCTGAATGGTGTGATGGATACCCCGTTCAATTTCCTGAAGGCTGTCCGAATTGATAAAATCGAGAGAAATCGGTTCAACGACACCCTCGGTCCCGCCGTGCACTCCCCCCGATTTGTGCAGCTTGCCGAGCTTTGCATTCAACTCATTCAGTTTTTTTAACAGTTTAGACCGATCTTCATCTTCCATTTAGTAACTCATATCTTCTGCCGACTGCTCTCCTTTAAACCAAGGGATGAAGGCGGAAGTTCTGCTCTTATACTCGCTGTACCCCGGTTTTCTCTTCTCCTCCCGTTCTTCCATCATAGGGATGCTGATAAACAGAAACAGGAGTGTCATTGCAGCAGGTCCGATTACAGTCCACCAGTATGCCGGGGATGCTGCAAGAGCAAACAAATACAGTCCCCACCAGAAAAAAACTTCGCCGAAATAATTCGGATGTCTCGAATGCGCCCATAATCCTTCTTCGCACACACCCTTCTTGTCTACCTTTTTGGTACGAAACCGATAGAGCTGTTTGTCGGCAACGGTTTCGATAAGAACAGCCCCACCGGTTACCAGAATTGCCGCAATATCGAGAATGTTAAACCCTCTTGTGTGGACCGTTACCGCCGGATAGAGAGAGAGACATCCTAGAAAAACGAGCACAGTAGGGAAGAAGTGAATTCCTGCGAAACTGACAAGCCAATACCGTTTTCCGTGTTTCTCTCGAAACTCCCGGTACCGCCAATCCTCATGACTCAAATCGGTCCATTGATGGGCCCAGTTGTAGGTAAGCCGCGCCCCCCAAAACAGGACGAGTGCAAAGACAAAAACGATCCGCACCGTCGTTCCGCCACCCTGCACTCTCTGCAGAGCAGTGGTAAACCAATACAGAGCTATGAGAGGCGGGGCAACACTCCAGTAGGGGTCGTACATACTGGAATTGTTCACGATGATACTGAACAGAAAAACAACCACCGTCGCAGCACCATCCGCTACGACGGCCTTGATTATCGGATTATCACCCGGTAAGGTCCGAATGATAAGCCAGGCGACCACGACTGCAATACTGTAGGCAAAAACAAATAAAAAAATTCCGCGCTTTCTCTGTTGCTGTTCCACTCGCAAGCCTCCTTCCGGTCATAAATCGTAATCGGAAAATCACTTCGGTGCAACCGTACCGGGCCCTGTTTTTATTGACTCGGCAAGTGCATGCATGTCCCAACCGCTCGGCTCCTGATACACGTTAAGGCCGAACTCCGGGATAATGGCGAGAATATGGTCGAAGATGTCCGCTTGGATCGATTCGTAATAAGCCCACCGTTGGTCGGTGCTGAAGACATAAATCTCAATCGGCAACCCTTGGGGCCCCGGCTGAAGCTGACGGACCAAAAAGGTCATCTCATTACTTATCCGGGGATGGTTTTTTAGATATTCGGTAATGTATGCACGAAACGTCCCGATATTGGTCAAACGCCTGCCGTTTATCATCTCCGTAACATCACTATTTGAGTTTTGATTATACGCATCGATCTCCTGTATTTTCCTCTCGATATACTCTTTCAGATAATCGATTTTTTTAAATTTTTCGATCATCGCGTCGGTACAAAACCCAATACTTCGGATATCGATGTTCACCGATCGTTTGATCCTTCTGCCTCCCGATTCCATCATCCCGCGCCAGTTGCGAAACGAATCCGAGACCAGCGCGTAGACCGGTATCGTCGTGATCGTTTTGTCCCAATTCTGCACCTTGATGGTCTGCAGATTTATCTCTATTACTTCTCCGTCGGCACCGTATTTGGACATCTCGACCCAATCCCCGATGTGCACCATATTATTTGCAGAGAGCTGGATGCCGGCAACGAACCCTAAAATCGAGTCCTTGAACACGAGTAGCAGTATCGCACTCATCGCCGTGAAACCGCTTAAGATACCGAGTGCCGAGGTGTCCATTATTCGAGTGATGATCAACACAAGCCCTACGATGTAGGCGATGATCTTTACCACCTGAATATATCCTTTGATAGGCCGTGATTTGGCAATAGAAAAGGACGAATAGATGTCGTTTACAGCGCTTAAAAATGAATCGACAACCAGGATGCTTACCCCGATCATATACGCTACGGCAAGCCGCCGGATGACCTCAGTTACAGCCGGGTTCTCCGGGAATATGAGATTTCCCATAAAATAGATCACCAGTGCCGGTGCGAGATGGGAGAGCCGGGTCAAAACCCCGCGGTCGAAGACAGCCTCATCCCACGTCGACTTCGTCTTTCTTACCACGTTGCCGATCAAAACGACGATAATCCTTTTTGCAATGAAGTTAGCGAGAAAACTAAGCACAACTGCAACCAGAACAACTGTCCCCTTCGCGGTGTAAAAAGCCGCGTCCCCCGTTAATCCGATTAATGCGACCAGCTCTTCAATTGCCTTAATCATATTTTTCCTTCTTGATGTTTTCGATTTCATCCCGAATGAGGGCGGCCTGCTCGAACTCGAGGTTCTTTGCGTGTTCGAACATCTCGTTTTCCAAGGCTTTTATCAGTTTCGCCCGTTCTTTCGGGTTTATAATATTGTAACTTTTTTTGAGAAGATCGATAGAGACGTTCTCCGTCTTTCGCTTCTCCTCTTTTTTCCGAATCAAAATATCCTGGATCGTTTTCTTGATCGTTTGGGGAGTAATACCGTGCTCCTTGTTGTACTCCTCCTGGATAAAACGGCGCCGTTCGGTCTCCTCGATCGCGTCTTTCATTGCAACTGATTCACGGTCCGCATACATGATGACCTTGCCGTTTACGTTCCTCGCTGCCCTGCCGATGATCTGGATAAGAGAGATCGAAGAGCGGAG
Source organism: uncultured Spirochaetales bacterium (assembly GCA_964594055.1). Taxonomy (GTDB): domain Bacteria; phylum Spirochaetota; class Spirochaetia; order SPDA01; family CAZJBZ01; genus CAZKZZ01. Next base: position 9,693 of record CAZQKT010000057.1, on the reverse strand, counting down.
AAATCCGATTTTGTCCGCGTCGAGAATTGCAATAAGAGACACTTCGGGCAGGTCGAGCCCCTCACGCAGAAGGTTTATTCCCACAAGAACATCGAACTCGCCGAGCCGTAAGTCCCGCAGTATCTCCACCCGCTCAATGGTTTCGATGTCCGAATGCAAATACCGCACCCGTAACCCCATATCGACGAAATAGTCGGTCAAATCCTCGGCCATCTTTTTAGTCAGTGTCGTTACCAGGGTCCGCTCTTCCTGTTTTATCCGTTCTCGTATCTCCCCGTAGAGATCTTCGATCTGCCCTTCCGTCCCGCGTACTTCGACGCGGGGGTCGAGCAACCCTGTCGGGCGGATAATCTGTTCGACGACCCGCTCACTACGGTCGAGCTCATAATCGCGGGGCGTGGCAGAGACGAAAATGGTCCGGTCGAGCATCTGTTCGAACTCGGTAAACACGAGGGGCCGGTTGTCGAGGGCTGAGGGGAGTCTGAACCCAAACTCCACGAGGGACTGTTTACGCGCGCGGTCTCCTTCATACATACCGCCGATCTGGGGGATGGTCACATGGGATTCGTCTATAAAGGTGAGATACTGCTTGGGGAAATAGTCAATCAGGACCGCAGGCCGCTCTCCGGGGTTTCTCCCGCTCAAGTGGCGGGAGTAATTTTCAATGCCGGAACAGTAACCCATCTCTTCGAGCATCTCCATATCGTAGAGGGTCCGGGATTTAAGCCGTTGCGCTTCTACTAGTTTGTTTTGGGAAAGCAGTTCTTCGTGGCGCCGGTCCAGCTCGGTGCGGATGTTGCTGATCGCTTTATCAATCTGGTCCTGGGGCATAATGAAATGTTTGGCCGGATAGATTACACAGATATCGAGATCTTCGAGTACTTCTCCGGTCAGGGGATTGAACTTACGGATCCGTTCCACCTCGTCCCAGGCCGTCTCGATCCGGAAGGCGATCTGCAGGTAGGCGGGAAAAATCTCCATTACATCCCCTTTTATCCGAAAACACCCCCTAGTGAGGACCGGATCGTTACGGTCATACTGGAGGGAGACCAGTTTTCGCGCCGCTTCCTGTAAATTGATGGGCGTGCCCCGTTCGAACCTGACCCGCATCTCCTTAAAAGTAGAGGGGCTTCCCAGCCCGTAGATACACGATACCGTAGCGACCACAATGACATCCTTGCGTTCCATAAGCGAGGAGGTTGCAGAAAGACGGAGCCGGTCGATTTCATCGTTAATCGAGGCGTCCTTTTCAATGTAGAGATCTTTAGAGACGACATACGCTTCGGGCTGATAGTAATCGTAGTAAGAGACAAAATACTCGACTGCATTATTGGGAAAAAAGTCTTTGAACTCCCTGTAAAGCTGTGCCGCTAACGTTTTATTATGGGAGATGACCAACGCGGGCAGTTTGACCTCTTCGATGATCTTGGCCATGGTGAAGGTCTTTCCCGACCCCGTCACTCCCTTGAGGGTCTGATTTGCACTGCCTCCTCTGATCCCCGCAGCCAATCTCTCGATTGCTTTGCCCTGATCACCTGCAGGCTGGTACCCCGAAGTAATCTGAAACTCTTTCATGTCGATTTTGTTGCCCTTTTATTCGAGCCGGTACTGGTCCGGTCTCTCAGAGAGAGCGATATTTGTTTCCATTTTTCGCTCTCCCCGGTAAAATACCACAGGAACGGTCTCTCCGGGCTTGTTATCTTCGAGAGCCCCGTAGAGATCGGAAAGAGACTGTACCTGCATACCGTCCACTTCCACGATGATATCCCCGCCTAAATAGATGGTCGACCTTCCATACCGAACGGGACGGGTCCCTCCCCGAAGGTCGGCCTTGTCCGCATTGCCGTTTTTTATCAACCGAGAGATGAGAATTCCCCGGTTTACCGGAAGATCTGCATACCGGACGAGTTCCGGGAAAAGCTGGACCGGAACAATATCGATCCACCCCCGTTTTACTTCTCCGTATTTCATAAGGTCGGGCACGACCCTTCGGGCCGTATCTACGGAGACGGCAAACCCGATGCCCACCGAGCCGCCGGAGGGCGAATAGATCATCGTATTGATCCCGATCATCTCACCCTTCGAATTGAGCAGCGGTCCGCCCGAGTTCCCGGGGTTAATCGACGCGTCCGTCTGGATCATGTCTCTGATGACGACGTTGTTCGATGTTTTAACCGGTCTTCCTAACCCGGAGACAATCCCTGTTGTGAGGGTCCTGTCATAGCCGAACGGATTTCCGATGGCCAATACCTTCTGCCCGACCTTAAGCCGGGAGGAAAGACCCATAGGGACAGTTGTGATCTCCATATCGCCCGGATCAAATTTCACCACGGCAAGATCGGTTTCGGTGTCCGTTCCAACCACCTCTCCGGGAAACTGCCTGCCGTCATAGAGGGTAATGAGCACTTCGTACGCATTTTTCACTACATGGAGGTTGGTAAGGACATATCCTCTCGTATCGATAATTGACCCCGAACCGCTTCCTCCCTCGCTCGGGACCGGTTCTAAAAACCAGTTTAAAGCCATCACCTTGGTGCTGATATTTACAACGGCCCGGTTAAGCCGTTCATACACCTCGATATTCTGTTTTTCATCGAGAGTCAGTTGTGCGGAAGACTGCGCAGGCTGGATTTCACTCCGTTCACTCCCGGAAGGACGAGAACCGGGAGAATCATTGTGGAGCGACGGTGTTGTCTTCAATGAAAAAGATTGGGTGTCTCGACCATCCGCAGACGGACCGTCTCCGCCTATCACCCCGAAAACGGCAAGCAGCACAACACCTACGAGAACGATTCCCGCACTCAAGAAAGAGGTAATGATCAATTGCCCTTTTGTATACAGTTTCATATACCCCGATAATGCAGAATTCACACATTTTTTTCAATGCCGTCCGGTTGTTTCTATTCTTCATCCTCCCAAAAATAATCACCGTCGCCGTATCTTCTGTGCTGTACCGCTTCGAGCACATGAAACGTCCCGATAATGGATTTTCCATCGAGATCGGCAATGGTCCTCGCTATGGTAAGAATGCTGTGAGCGGCCCTGCTCGAGAGGGAGAGCTGTGAGACCGCTTTGGTAAACATCCCTCTCGCCTCTTCGGTCAACCTGCAGTACTTCGGCACATCACCGGGCGGTAAGAGGCCGTTCCGTTTGTAGGGTTTATTTTTGTACCGTACTCTTTGGATACTGATAGCTTTTCTCACTCTTTCTGCAATTACAGTACTTGTTTCCGGGGTATCGTCGAGCATAGCTTCAGGAGCGACCGGTTTTACCGGTACTCGAATATCAATGCGGTCTAACAGTGCACCTCCCAATTTCCTCCAGTGACGGCGGATTTCTGCAATACTGCATACACAGACCGATTCCGCCCGCCCTAAATTACCGCAGGGACAAGGGTTTGCCGCTAAGACAAGCTGAAAAGAGGCAGGAAACCAATAATTCGAGCCCACGCGAGCGATATCGATTCGTCCACGTTCCACCGGTTCGCGCAGTCCCTGGAGTATCGTTTTTTTAAACTCGGGCGCTTCATCCAAAAACAACACGCCGTAGTGCGCAAGTGAGACTTCTCCGGGTACAACCGGATTACCGCCGCCGATAATCCCCTCACCCGAGGCGCTATGGTGCGGATTGCGAAACGGCGGATAGAGGATGAGCCCTTCATTTTCCGGTAATTTTCCGGCTAACGAGTAGATTTTTGTCACCTCAATCGATTCCGGCTGGCTCAGCGGTGGGAGAATCGAGCCTATCCGCGTTGCAGCCATCGTCTTACCGCTGCCCGGAGGGCCAAAGAGGAGAAGATGGTGCCTTCCGGCAGCTCCGATTTCTAATGCCCGTTTTACAAGCCGGTGGCCTCTCATGTCCGCATAATCGAGGTCCTGATACGGGGAGCGTGCACTCGGTCCGTTTTGATGTGAAGCGATATAAGGATTAATATGTGTCGGATGCGCACTCCCGAACTGGAGGCGGACAAGTGTCTCTGCTGCTGATTCGAGTGTTTTCACCCCGAAAATCACACCTTTTTCTAAAGCTGCCGCTTCCCTCGCATTTTCTAAAGGAACAATAAAGTTCTTTATCCCGTGTTCAAGTCCGCTTGATACCGCTGATAACACTCCGTTTACCGGCCGCACTACTCCGGAAAGCTGCAGCTCGCCTAAGACCATGACCGAGGCGCAGGTGGTCCGATCCGTACCGGAAAGATTGGAACAAGCTGCCGGACAGTCGGACACTGTTCCTGAAGCGAGAAGAATGGCCAAGGCAATAGAGAGATCAAATGAAGCCCCCTCTTTTTTTATCCCGGCAGGAGCCATGTTTACGAGAATCCGCTCTTTTGGGTAGTGAAAACCGCTGTTTTTAATGGCCACCCGCACCCGTTCTCTCGCTTCCCGTACCGCCCCATCGGGTAAGCCGACAATCTCCATACCCGGTATGCTTCGGCGTAAATCAATTTCTACCTCGACGATATCTCCCTCAAAACCGCCGGGCACATAGCTTGTAATGTTCATGTACTTGCCTCCTACCAGGTATAACTGCATTCTTCCCGCCGAGGATTTTATATACACGGAAAAACGTGCAAAAAATATGCGGATTTGCCTGTTTTCACATCTCTCGGTATACTAAAAGAAGTAAAAAGGAGGGTTTTTTTAGGACCAATGAATACAAAAAGTTTTTCCATACACAGTCGTCTGCTTCTCATCCTCGTATCGGTCTTCGTGGCGGCCGTTTTTATTATCTCTTCCTGTACCACAGACGGAACTAGAGCCGTTGAAACGGAAAAACAAAAAGAGGCTGAAGAGGCCGAAGAAAAACCGGTCCCCGAACCCCGGGTCCGTTCCGTATCGCTCGAAAGAGGGAAAGAGTCTGTCCGGGTAGGTGAAGAGGTCACAATACATGTCGATACCGTAGATGCCGATGAGATCTCCTTTGATTTTGAAGGAGACGGACGTTTTACATCACAGAATAGCTACCGATATTCGACGTTCGGAATAAAAACGGTACATGTTCGCGCTGTAAACCCGGCCCATTCGACTACAAAAACAATCAGTTTTCCGGTTACAGGCACTGCCACGGTCTCTCTCGATACAAACGAAATCCAGCACAGCAAGAATGAAAACGAAGCTCTTATAAATGCCGATATCGATGCTAACGGTTCCTACGATACGGTACATCTCTATTATGATGATGAATTGATCGTAGCGTTGGAAAAACAGAATGAATACAGTATCAATATCCCCTTCGTCGGCGAGTATACCTTTCAGGTGCACCTCTTCGAGCAGGGCCGCACCGTTGCCGGATGTAACGATGTTACCATTACCGGATTGAATGCACCACCGGAATTAACAGATGAGTTTTCCAAGCTCATCGAAGGAAATGTGGGAGAAGAAGTTTCCTTTGATCTCTCGGAATCGGTGACCGACCCGAACCAAGACCGGCTACGGTTTATTATGGAGGGGGCCCCGGAGGATGTTGCCTTCGATGAGAAAACCGGTACGTTCAGATGGACGCCGCAGCAGGCCGGACTCTATTTGATCGATTTCTACGTCTTTGATTATCCCTACGAAACGGGAAATGTGTGGTTACAGCGGATGCTAACGATCGAGTAGACCGTGCTTGAGCACCCGCTGTACGAGCGTATCACAGAGTTCGTTCATTGTATCTCCGGCGTGTCCCTGGACCCATTTCCATCGTATTGTGAAGCGCTCGGCTGCCCGCTTCAATTCTTGCCACAGCTCCTTGTTTTTTACCGGTTTTTTCGACGCGGTAAGCCACCCGTTTTTCTCCCAGCCGGTAATCCACTGGGTAATCCCCTTCTGCACGTATTGAGAATCGGTGTGAATAGTGATATCTGCTTTAGCCGCGAGGTGGGGATCGATTTCTTCGAGCGCTTTGATTACGGCAAGCAGTTCCATCCGGTTATTGGTAGTCGCCTGTTCTGTCCCGGCCCTCGAAACGGCATTACCGTCACTTCCAACAAGAACAAAGGCCCAGGCCCCGGGGCCCGGATTTCCGTGACAGCCGCCGTCGGTGTATATTTCTATTTCCATTTTTCAATCCACTTCTTCAATCCATGTGAAACACTTCCCGCAACTTTCCTTCCGTCGGAGAATTGTCCGGATTGGTCTCCATAATGTCCGCCATGTATTTCCACCATTTCTTTACGATGCGGGTGGTAGGGAGATTATCGGCACTGTTGTGGTCTTTTACCTTCTGGAAGGCGAAAAGGGTGAGCGTTTCCGGGTCGAGATAAATCGAATAATCAGTTATACCCGCCGCTTCGAGCTCTTTTACGAGGTCCGGCCATATCTCGTCGTGCCGTCTCTTGTACTCGTTTTCATATCCGGGCTTCAATTTCATGGTGAATGCATGCCGTCTCATCTACTGCTCCTTTCACTGCTCTTTCGAATCTACCGACTTGCGGTATTTTTCGTACTCCCAAAACCGAATGAAATTAATCTGGTCTTCAGGCATGAACTTGTGCCCTCCGAAGCTCTCTGCGTACACGGCGATTTTAACGGCGTCGAGGAAAAGTGCTTTCGCTGTTTCGGCTTTCTTCTCAGTCTCTGCGGCTGCAAACGCACCCAATCCCTGCACGGCAATGATGCGGGGATTTTCACCGTTTTTCTCCACATACCTGTCCATCGCTTCTTCTACCGTCTTTCCGGATGTAATAAAAAGCGGTTCATGCCCGTAATACACGATATGGTCCGGGCTGTAGGCGGAGCTCACCGGTACAAACGATTTTTCGTCCGCTACAAAGTTTTGAATTTCACGGTTCGTAAAAAAGATACAGGCAGACGCAGATTCTCTCAGGTGGGGATTTTTTTTAATAGCATCCGTATAGTGTACTACCTGGGTTTTAAACGATTCGTCATTTTCTCTCGGACCAGCTGAAAAATCGGGGGCCCGTTTTAACCTCGCTTTGAGAGCGGAAAATATCCTCTCGTACTGCTTGTCTATCTCTTCGGTCGTATCGGCTGCTACAAATACGCCGTGGTTTTCCATAAAAACGATTTTTGGAAACGGTTTGCCGTGGTCTGTCTTATCTTCTATGCCTTCTTTTACCGTCCGGGCCAACACATAACCTGGATTGACTGTAGGTATCCATAACGCATCTTCCCTAAATAGTTCCCGGACTACCTTTTCTCCGTCCTGAGAACAGGTGACCCCGTTTACCAGGGGCGGGTGCATGTGTACAACGTAGGAGTGCGGGAACAATGCGTGCAGAAGGGTCTCTACACTCGGCCGATTTTCCTCCCCTTCTGCCCGGGCAGAAAGCATGTCCTGTAAAACTTCGGCATCCCGCGCTTCCGGCTCCGATGGATACTGTTTTTTCCACATATCGTTTAATTTCTCGAGCCGCAATGCAGCAAACCCGTCGGCATCAATTGTACCCAGTTTTACCCCGCTCGCTTTTATATAGAGAAAGGTATCATCCTTATACGAGGTATTGCCTCCCCCGCTTAACACAAACTCTTCGTTAGAACCGTACCTTCTCGAAAGCTGTACCAATTTTTCTAGTGACATTCAAAGCTCCTTCGTTTTTTAAGACCGCATCAGCGGGCCGCGTCTGCGGCGGTTACTCTCTTTTTCTGAGGACTTCCTCCTCGTACCTGGTCACCTCGGAGATGACCGAACGCTCCGGAATAGTAGCCATCGTTTCACAATAATAATCCCAAACCGCACCAAAGGGAAGTGTTTTACTCTCTTCTAAAAGAGCGAGCCGGTCGAAATATCTCCCTTCATCCTCGCAACTTTTAAAAAGTTCGGTTGGTTCGAGCAGTGCTCGAAGGAGCCCTTTCAACACCGCCCGGGCCCCGATTACCCATGCTCCGAGCCGGTTTAGGGTTGCATCAAAAAAATCCAACCCGATGTGTACGTTAGTGAGATATCCACCTCGTACGATGTCCTGACACAGATAGGTAATATCGTCATTGAGGATGACGATGTGATCGCTGTCCCAGCGGACACCTCGGGAGACGTGGAGCAGCACTTCCGGAAGAAACTGCAGCACAGCGGAGAGTTTGTCCGCCACAGATTCTGTGGGATGAAAGTGACCTAAATCAAGGCAGACCAGTTTATCCCGCGTGAGCGCATATCCTAAATAGAACTCATGGGACCCGACTACAAAAGATTCACTGCCGATTCCGAACAATTTCGATTCGACCGCGTCTTTCAACTCGGTTTCGGTGTACTCTTTTTTAAAAATTTCATCGAGAGAATCGAGGAGGATCTTCCGGTACCCTTTTTTATCGATAGTGAGGTCTTTCATGCCGTCCGGTATCCAGAGGTTATGGATACAGGCGTTTCCCTGATTTTTCCCTAGATACGCGCTTATCTCCCGGCACCGTTTGGCATGTTCGATCCAAAAATCCCGTATTTCCGGGTCTTTGCTGCTCAACGTAAAACCGTCATCTGCTTTCGAGTGGAAGATAAAGGTGCTGTTGAAATCGAGTCCGATTTTTTGTTCCCTGCTCCATTCCGCCCAGGGAGCGAAATGTTTCACCTCGATCTCGTCACGGTCTACCGGTTTGCCTTCGAAATCACCGTAAATGGCATGGAGCGCGAGGCGGTGCTGTCCCGGCAGGAGCGACATCAATTTCTCGACATCGGCCTGAAGCTCCCCCATATTCCGGGCCCGGCCAGGATAGTTGCCGGTCACCTGAATTCCTCCCCCGCCGCCTTCAGGGGAAATCTCAAAACCGCCGATATCATCACCCTGCCAGCAATGAATGGAAAGGGAGACGGTCTTTACCAACTCCATCGCAGCTTCAACATCTACTCCCATTTCCGCGTATCGCTCTTTCGCCGTTTCGAATGCCCGTGCGGTCAAATCCTGTGCCATAGAGGTGCTCCTTGTGTGTTTTTTACTTTGATTCATTCAATTGCATGTATTTTTTATTATAGCAAGAAACCTCTCTCTTTTTATAGAGCAATTACAACAAGAGCTCTCCGTCGTTTTTATTATTGCTCCCCATTTCCAAGCCGCAGAGCATATGTGAAAAATGTTTTTACGTTCTCTATGGAAGTGTCCGGCTGGATGATGTGGGCGGGGGCGATGATGTAGCCGCCGTTGTCCGATCCGGCCTGTATCCGGTCTTTGACGTGTTCTGCGATCTCCTGTTCGCTGCCCATGGGCAGTATTCGTTGGATATCCACTCCGCCGAGAAATGAGAGCTTGTCTCCGCACTGCTCTTTGATTTTCTTGAGCGACATGTCCTTTGCCAGGGGCTGGAGCGGATTCAACACATCGAGGCCGATCTCAATGAGGTCCGGTATGATAGGAAGAATCGAACCACAGGAGTGATAGATGACTTTGACAGCAGGGTCCCTTTTTTTGAAATCAGAAATCAGGGCCGCCATTCTCGGTTTTAGATTCTCACGCCAGAAATCGGGGGGAAGGAGCATACCGTCCTGCGTGCCTACATCATCGCCGAGCCAGATAAAATCCACCTCGAGATCGATCAGCTTTTGCCCGCTTTTTAGAGAAAAATCGAACAGTTTATCGAGCAAGATATTCGTATACGTTTCACCCGTCATAAAATCCATAAGAAATTTTTCAAAACCGGTCAGGTTCCAGGCCGTCTCGAATGCGTTCACTCCGGTAAAACCGATAACCGCGTACTCATTTTTGTACTTTTCGATCTCTCCGCGGGCAATGTCCCATCGCCACGGTTCGGTGGGATCAGGGACTTGCCA
>CAZQKT010000056.1:0-20612 GCA_964594055.1 uncultured Spirochaetales bacterium | reverse complement strand
TGGCATGAGATTTGGATAGACGGAAAACTTACGGGGCGGACCTTTTTCAAAGAACCTCCCGAGCCGTCGTGGGACCAGATACAAATCTGGATTACCGAGGATGAATACAGCAGACAGATGGAAGAGCTCGGTCCGGGCGAACACACGGTGATTATTTGGGTGATGAAAAACGAGTATCAGGGCGAACGCGCGGTTGCGGATGTGAATGCAGCCGGAGAGATCACCGCTGAGATGAAAGAGATCTGGGTCCCGGTCCGTTTATCAAAAGGGAAGTTTACCTATGTTGTTCCGTAAACAAGGAGAGAATCAGGTCCCATCGCGCTTCATCATTTTTCGGCGTATATTTTTCTAATACCGGCCAGGCCGAGATGAACTCCTTTTTCAGATCAACGAGGCGGCCCTGTTCGATATGAATAAACCGTTTCTCCAACACCTGCTTCGTTCTGTGAGCGATCAACGCTCCCAACTCCCGGTTGTCCTTTCGAAAAAGAAGTTCCCGAACCACAAACCCGATCAGCCAATCCTCCCATACGATGTGATAGTGGAGCATCAATTCATTAAAGCAGTTTACCAGGGTAATATATCCTGAACTTTCCAGTTTTTGGGTGAGGAACCCTTTCTGCATTGCATCCAGCGTGGGCATGATTTGTTCTTCTAATGATTGCGTGTAGTCCCATTCCTGATAGTAAACGTAGAAGTGATACAATCTCCCGTTCCGCCGCCCTTCTTGTAGACCTTCCGCCGGAAGCTCGATGAGAGGGATCCCCGTTCTGCTCTCGATAATTCCTACATTGCCGAACGCCAGTGTCTGCCAGGAAGTACCGAATCCTTCGAACCACTGGTCCCAATTCCCTTCGAACAGCTCCTCAGAAGCTTCAACGGCAATTCCGCTAAACGACTCTTTTACCGGTTTCAGCATGAAAAACGGTTTTTTCTGCTCTTTTAGTAGTCTGAAGTGGTCGACCAGCTTGGCCGTACGAATTTGGTCCCCGCTGCCGGTCAGCTCGAAAAGCTGTTCTTCCTTTTTTATGCGGACAACATCGTAACGACCTGCACCGGCTACTGTATGTATAAAAGGGGAGAGGCTTTTGAGTGCGGCTATGGTTGCTCGAGTCAACCCGCGAAGACCGATATCGAGACTGCGCATTGCTTCTCCAAATACACCGAATGCTCGATTGAAAACCGTATCGATGTTTTGTTCCGGCAGACGAGCTGCTTCCTGTCGATGTGAAACGGCTGCGGCAAATCGGGTCGCTATCAGGGTGTGCACAAAAGGCAGATACAGGTCGGGAATGGGGAGCTCGCTTCCCTGCTTGTCTTTCAAAGAGGGAAGGTGAATAACATCTGCTCCCGGATAATCGTACAACGCTTTGTTATCTGTCTGGCGTAAAAAGTAGTATTGGGTAATGATGACCATTTTTGCGTACCTGGCCTTGAATGAACCGAACTCATCGAGAGCCTGGTCTGTGTATCTGTTGCTCGCGGCATCGAGGATGATGAGGTTATCCAAGCTGTATGTGTAGTCCGGTTTAAGCTCCGGTAAAAACCAGTATCCTTCGGCGAAAAAAGGATGTCTCCGGTTTTCCGACAGCGTCAGTTCCGGCGAACAACCGGATGAAGTGAACCTGTTTCCTCTGTTATACGTCTGTTCCCACCGGAGTACCCGGGCCTCCCCGTAGAGGTCTATCATCTTCTCCCGATCTTCGACGAGAACGAACTTGTTTTTTACATCCGAGTCGATTGTTGCCAATGGACCGTGTCCGCTTTCCCCATAAGAGTGTCCGGCTAGATGCAGCGTGCCGCCGTACTCGGTTTTCTGCTCCCATTCTGCTGCAGTGCCGGAAAAGGGACTAATGCAATGGGCGGTTTCATACGCTGCCGTATTCAAGGCTGTCCGGCGCACTTCAGTAAAAAGAGGTTCGGAGTCGAGGAACAACCGGATTAAAGACCGGCCCACATTTTTCACCAGTGCCTTCACCGGTGCCGCCTGTTTCGGTTTTACTCTGTCTAAGAGATGCAAAAAAACGGAGGTTAGGACTGCATATAGAGAAAGATGAGCTGCGCAGGAGAAATCATTTTTTACGGTCAAAAAACCGAGCAGGTCCGAAAAAAGGCCCTGCTTGTGCGGTCCGAGAGGGGGGCCTATCCAAACGGCGGAATGGGAAAGGAGCGAAGACAATCGCGATAAAAGGCCGTATAAAGGCATTCGGGAGGCAACGATTAATATCGGTGAATCTCGGTCAATCTGTTGAATCGATTCTAGACGGTCCTCGATCCGCATCTGGCCTTTAACGAGGTATCTCCAAACGGTAATAAAATCTTCGGCCGCCGCGCGGGCCTGCTTGTCGAGAGGGAAAATAATGAGCTCGCCCTCTTCTTCGAGATGCTCGATTATTACAGCTGCCGCTTTTTCCGCATCAAACAGGTCTGAATCTACGAAGGCCTCGAACGGTGATTCCTGAGCGAGGATATCCGCGATCGCATCTACAGAGCTGTATACGTTTTTCTCCCACTGAAGCTCGGCATGATGTTCCCAATAGGTTTTTTTCTCGGAGGGAGCGGGAGACCCGGTATAAAGCTCTTCCGCAAAGCGGCCAATTGCAGCCAACTCTGCCTGCGGGGTAGTGAATCTCACCGTCCTGCTTCTCGATGTCGTTACTGATTTTGCTCTGTTCCGCGGAAAGCCCGGGACGACACTTCCTGATGCAAGCGCGTAGCGATACGTATAAATATAGTAGAGAATGAGATCGGCAAACGGCTGGAGCGGCCTCTCGAGACTCGGTACGAGCAGCATGCGGTTATTGCTGAAGTATGAAATTTCATCAATTCTTTTCTGTTTAACAGTAAACGATGTAAAGGGGACATCGAGTAGGTAGAGAAACTTCATACAATCTATGGCCTCATCGATGCGCTCGGAACAGGTTGCCCCGACGATGATGTAATGGGCCTGTGTGAAGTAGTCGGCATCAAGGCAGTACAATTGGGTATAATCAATTGTTTTTCCGACTAAGTGACCGCTGTTCTCTTCGAGCTTCAGTGCTGCCTCATAGCCGGTATTCCGGATGGTTAAATCATCGATGACGATCAGCCGTGAACAGATTCCCGGTGCATATGGAAAAGAGAAGGACAAATCCGTGTTTGTAAAATTATTCAGAATCCCTTCTATTGTAGCCGGAATACTTTCTATAAGTTTAAAATATTTATCGGCGGTCCGTTTCTTTCCTGCCCGGCGTGCATGCCATAGGCCGAACAGCAGAATTGCATACATCATACTGAGCGGACTCTTGACTGCGGAAGAGGTCAGCTCTTCGCCGGTATAGACGTTGATAATACCGCCGCTTCTCCATGCAGCAAGTCCTAAATCTGAGAACGGCTTATTAGTAACGGCAATAATTGTCACTTTTGCCCGGACCAACTGTTTTGCCGTTTCGACCATATCTGCAGTTGTCCCCGACCAGCTGAGCATAATAACCAGATCGGTTTCCGGATTGATGTGTTTCTCGATTGCTATGATATCAATCGGTCGATATGTAATAATTGTTTTTTCAGGTATAAGGTGATAGAGAAGCTGTTTTGTCATGAGTCCCACATGATACGAGGAGCCCATCCCCATGAGCACTAATCTGGAGCACCGTTCGAGTTTTGTTCCGAAATGTCGAAATATAAACTTGTCTCTGAACGCGAGAAGAGGGGTGCGCTCGTCTTCAGGCAGATACGTCTGGATCATATCACGCAGCCTGTCCGGGACCTCCTGAAGATGGGTTTCGTAAAAGCTCGAATACACCTTGCTCTTTTCCTCTGTGGGATCGAGTATTGTCTCGAACTCCTCTATATCGGAGACGAGCTCTCCTGCAAAATTGGTAATTATAATTTCTTTGCTTACGCTGCCGTTCACGACGGCATTGGTAATACGGGCAAAGAGCTCTTCCCCCTCCAACGGGAGGACGCGGATGGTAAAACAGTCGAGCAGTTTCATCTTTTCCCGTTGAAACTCTTGGTTTATCTTTCTCAGTTCCTTTTTACTTCCCTTTTTTGATGCGTGCTCACGAATCTTTTTCCTATAGAGCTGAGTGATGTGATTGACCAGCTTTCTTGTACGTTGAATAGTCTCTTGAGTAAAAAGACCGAGTGCGGCGTTTAGATCGGAGACCACCATGACATCATCACCTTGTTTGGGCCGTGTGATGTACACCGGCCGGTTGTGACTTGCTACGTACATGGAGCGGGGGGAGTGAACGCTGATGCCGGAGACTGCAATTTGGCCCCCGAGTGAACAGATGCTCCGTGCGGCCTGGATAAAGGCGGTTTCATCGATTTGCCGTTTTGTTTTTCCTTTTATGGTATTGTAGATGGTGTAATCGATACTTTGACTGCCGACCGCATATTTTTCGAGTCCGGCGTTTACGTGAGACTGGGTCCGCTCCATTTTCGCCTTATCGTGGGTAAGAATATCGAAATAATGGCCCCAGAGCAGGGCAACATATTCGGAGGAGTTACTGCTGCGGAAGGTATAGCCGCAGATTTCGAGATATTTCTTCAATTCAGTTTCTATCCTTCCGTTGAATTGGCCGTTTAAAGCCAGCATTCTTGTTTTTTCCGCATCAAAGAAAGGATGGGCGTTTTCGACGGTCACCGGTGATTGAATGGCCCATCTGCCGTGAGCGAGCACAGGAGATGAGAAAAACTGAAGGAACGCCCCTGTGATTTCAGCAGAAGATGACTCTGCGAATCCCTCCTCTTCCTGCAGATACTTAACTGCAGCTGCAGCGGCCCTTCCGTAGACGTTCAATTCCTTTTCCAATTTGAGACAATCGAGCCAATTGACCCGGCCGAGTTCCCATTGGGGCGGGATTGCGGAGCGGAACAGCTCTTCTACCCCTTCCCGCACGTACGGTTTAAAGGGGAGGTGAGAGAGAAGGGAAGTATCGATGAGGGAAAAAACGGCCCGTACGGCATCTCGGTCATAATACTCGGGAAGATCGACGGTAATGTCTCGGATCGTTTTCCAGAGGGTATGGTAAGCTGCAGGATTTTCCCAGCTTTGAGTTGGATCAAGACCACGGCCTTCTCCGGTTTGAATCACATTCATTTGATGTTCCAACTCTTCACTAATGGTATCGACGCTCTCGCCTTCGGGAAATCCTGAAAAAGAATGATCTGAAACCTGCTTCTGTAATGCACTCTTCAGCATGATGAAAAGGACCGTTGGGGGGAGATCATAACGATTTTCAAAGGTGTGGACGGCTTCTGCAAGCTTCTCCGCTGTTGGGGCGGAGAACGTAATGTGCTTTCCGGGAAGGCCGGCGGTGCCGGGGACAATTGGTGTAGGATTATCCGGGCCGCTTTGAAGCAGCTCTTCATACGTAATTGAAACAACGTGTATAGAGTCCGCAGAGAATCCTTCCCGAACAAGGAGCCGGTGTTGGCCGAAATCGGGGCCGGCTTCACCATCATCCTCCGGCTCCGCGTAGAGCGAACGGAACAGATCGAAACATGAACTGCTGTTACTGCTCTGTACAAGAGGACCTATTAGGTTATCAATCGGGCCGATGCACCGCCTTACCCGGATCGGTTCATTTTCGTCCCCAAACCAGCCGATCCCCGTACTGTCCGGGGCCCGGTATTTAATCGAACTCATCCCGGCCACGATAGCATTGATTCCCCGGGGTGAAAGACCGAAGTATCCTACAATACCGCACATTCGGTGATCATCTCCATGCTCGGATAAAACTCATCCTTCTAAATATATACGAAAATGTTGCCTAATATGGTCATCCACTTCAGGATCGATACAAGACTTTGTACCCTCCTCTTTTAAAAGACGTCGGGTCATTTCACAGGCCCGGTCCCGGGCATCTCTGCCCCCTTCCTTTACCCAGGTATTCCTTTCATTCCGGTCGCTTATTCCGTATCGGTTGAGAATTTCAGTATACATGAAATCAAGCGTATGTTGTGAAGTCATAAAATTGCCGCCCGGTCCTACCTGGTCGATGATATCGAGCGCAAGATGTTCATCATCTACAATGATACCCTGTAATACTTTGGCGCACAGAGCGTTTATTTCGTTGTCCAATACGTACTGTTCATAGGCAACGGTAAGCATCGATTCGAGCATCCCTGCAGAATGATGAATGTAATTTGCTCCGGCCATCGAGACGAGCAGTGAAGAGAGTGCTTTCTCCCAGCCCGCCTGTATATCGGGGAGTTTCGAGTCGGTCAGTCCGCTCGTATTGTATGAGGGAACACCGATATACCGGGAGAGCTGGTGTATAGCGCTATTCATCATACCGGATTCAACCGCCCCGCCCATATACCGCATTGACCGCATCTCCGAGACCCCCGGTATTCCCCCGTAGAGTACTTCTGCACCGGGGTAAAAGTATTGACATAGTGCGATGCCTGCGAGCTCTTCGGCGTGCAGCTGTGCTAAAGTCCCGGCCATGGTAATAGGTGAGGTCATCCCTCCCATTGGTGCACTGGAGAGTGTTACCGGGACGTTGTTTTTACATGCGGTAAGCATGATGGGTACCGTATGGACGTTAAACTTCAAGGGGCTTATCGCAAAAGAGGTAACGAGAGAAAAAAACGGTCTGTTTGTAAGGCTTTCCCTGTCTCCCGCTATGCGTGTAGCAAGCTTGATGACCTCTTCGAGCCCGGCCGTATTTTCCGCACTTGCCATAACATGTTTAGTCGTAGCTTTGAAACAGGCGTAATAGACATTGACGTCGAATGATTCTGTAGGTATGTCCCGGGGGATGCAGGGACGATGAAAAAAGTGGATATGGTCGAGATTGTCGGTAATCCTTCCGATCAAATAGAGGTCTTTCAGTGTCGTCTCCCGGAGTAAACCTGTGTCAATGTCCAACACGGTGATGGCCGCCCCGCCCGTACCGAAATATACGTTGTTCCCTTCGAGCCGGAGGTCATGGTTACCGTCTCTACTGCAGAGAACTATCGAGTTCGGTGCTTTAGCAGTGTAAGTTGTAATGAACTCCCGCGGGAAATAGACCCGATGTTTGTCCCAATCAGTCCGGACCCCCTCCCTTTCTAGTTCAGTGATGAGGGGGCCGAGCGGTTCATCGAAGCCGAATCCGGTCTTCTCGAGAATGGTCAGGGCCGCCTCGTGCAGCCGGATTATTTCCTGCTGTGTGAGAGGCTGGTATTGTCCGCCGGTCAAGTTTTTGCCCTGCATAGGTATCGTACTATCCTATTATCCCGGGAATTTTTTTCCGGATCGATTTTTCGATATCAGGAGAAAGATGGTTCGGTGCAGAATGAAGTATCTCCGCTACACGGTTATGAGCAGTGTAGAGAGCATCCCCCTGGCTGCTTTCGAGAGGATATCGCATATACACATCTTCCTCTGTAGGAAGGGGGAGCGAATAGATGAATGTTTTATGGTCCGATTCCATAACTTCTGCAATTTCATTTTTCATTGCTTGTTTGTCGGTCTCTGTGAACTCCGGTCCCCTCAGAGACCGTTTTATCAGTCCGATATGGGCATTATCGAGTACGGCCTGCTCCGGGCAGAACGTGTTTGTCCGTTCGAGGAGTCCGAAGGCGTAATGGATATACTGCGCGCCTCCCCGCGAGATCGCACTCACCGTGGCCAGCTTCTCCGCTGTTGCCTGTATTCCCGGTGTATCGGCGTCCGCTACTCCCATCGCCGAATAACAGGGAATGCGGTAATGCCGGGCCATCCGTGCACACCCTAAGTTGTAGTGAATATACTCAGGGGCCGCATACATGTCGTTTAAATTGTCCAGCCGTACCCGCACCGGCACCGCTCCGTAGAGAACAGGCGCGCCCGCAGATATGATCTGGTTCAAGGTAATCCCGGCGAGTAGTTCGGCGTTTATTTGGGAAACGATCCCCAATTCTGAAAACGAGGCAGTCGCCCCGCCCATAGGAGAGCTGGAAATGACCAACGGAATTCTCCGCTTCGTTATTTCGATAAACTTGTCCCCTGTATCTTCGACGAGCTGCAGGGGGCTTTTTATCAGACAAGTAATAAAGGAGAGGAGAGGGTTTTCCGCGAATTGCCCGGCACCTCCTGCTATCAGTTCGGCCATGGAGACCACATCATCGAGTGCCTCGAGAGCGGTGAGTCCGGCCTGGACATGCTTCGAAGTGTGGTGCAAGGCCTGGAAAAACATATTGACATCTTTGTTGTTCCGGTTGATTTTCTTGTCCTGTATATTTACACACCGGATAAAAAAATCGAGATGCTCGAGGTTTTCCGCGATATGGGCGGCGCGGCCTAACAGTTCCATGGACCCGGGAAGGGATGTGAAAACCGGTCTTCCTTCTTCGAATTTTATGTCGAGCCATCGGTTCGTCTCCGATCCGGTCCCGAAGCGTACCCTCGGCTCGGCGGCATCGAGTATAAGCCGGTTGTCAGGGTCCCTCGCTCCGAGTGTTACAACCGAAGGCGCGGTCTCGAGGGCCCTGTCTACCAGGGTTGAAGGGATGAAAACGGATGCTCCGTCTGTCCGGCAGCCCGCTTTTCTAAACAGCTCTGTAGCTTGTTTATTGAAGCTTATAATGCCGATCTCTTCTAGGATTTCCCGGGAGAGGCTGTCGATCAGATGCACCTGTTTCTCAGTATACCGCTCCTCCGGTTTTACAAGTACTCCTGTTCTCTGCTTTTCCATTACAGGCCGTCTCCGCCGATAATATCGGGAAACATCTCCAGTGCCTTCTTGCGGACCTCTTCGGGCAGGAGACCCGTAGCAGGTTTTTCTCTGATCCTGTTTACAACTTCAGCAACTTTGGTCTCCGGCTTGTCCGCAGGGGTCGAAGTGTCGCGCAGTTTGCGGTTTGCAATCGAAGGCTCGAAGAACTCGTCCCTCATATAGGTAATGGTATGTTCTTCTGCTAAAAAGTCTTTGCCCGGCCCTTTCTCGAGAACCATCTCTACTCCGAGGGTTTCCTCGGTGACGTCGATCCCCTTGAGCACCCGCTGGCACATTCCTAAGATCTCATTGTCGATTACCAGTTTTTCATACGAGACGGTGAGGTCCGTTTCCATCAGCCCGGCGATGTCGTGGATGTAGTTTGCCCCGCTCATGGCAACGAGGAGGCTGGACATGGCACTCTCGAATGAGGATTGTATACCTACTTCCTGAGCATCCGAGGTCCCCCCGGTCCCGTAAAAGGGGATGGCAAAGTGCTGGGCCATCTGGGAAACAGCCGCGTTGATCATCCCCCGTTCGACCGCCCCCCCGACATGGTCCATTGTGCGAAGATTAGTAATCGAGCCCACACTGCCGCAGATCGCGGGCGCGCCCTTTTTAATACACTGTACCAGGGCGACCCCGGCGACGGTCTCCGTTATATGGCTTAATACATTGCCGGCCAATGTGACCGGAGATGTGGTTCCGCACACAGGTTCGGTAGGAACAACGACCGGCAGTTCGTTGGTGGCGAGATAACAGGTCATCTCACCGTAGATGTCGTCGATCTTATACGGACTGATGATCAAGGTGATAAAAGAGATAAACGGCTTCGCCCGCAGAGCGTCCATACTGCCCGCGACCAACTCTCCGAGACGGACTACTTTCTTGCATCCTTCTAGTGAGTAGATGCCGCCCATAACATGCTTTCTCGTATTATTGAGAGCGTGAAAAAATCGGTTAACATCGATCGAATCTTTCTGTTTTATTTCATTGGGGAACACATTGATGGTAAAAAGATGAATATTTTCGAGCTCTTCGACCATTCTCGCGTTGAGTACCACATCCTTTATGGTAGAAGGGACCCGTAATCCGGTGTCTGGGTCTAAGACATAAATTGCCGTTCCTCCGGTCCCGTAGTGCACTTTGCTGTCTTCGAGCACGCAGTTATACTCACCGTTTCTCGAATAGAGGGTCACGGATGAGGGGGCTGAATCGATTGCGTCCTCTACCAATGCTTTGGGAAGCCTCACTAAAGCGGTCTCATCATCGACGTGCGCTCCCGCCGTTCGAAACGCGTCTCGTGCCGTTTTTGAATATACTAAAACCCCCGATTCTTCGAGAATTCGAAACAGGTTCTGTTCTATCGTACGGACTGCCGAATCGCTCAGCGGTTTATAGAGCGTACCGGGCAGGCCGATAGATGGTTTTTTTTCGTTCATAGATGTACTCCTTTGTTGTACAGATTGGAAATTGCTGCCGTTACCGGGCTCTCTGTTTTGATACTTTTAAGCCCCTCGGGGTGACCAGCCGCTCGAACTCGTTTAAGAGAGCGTCGAGGATGATGGCCAGAGCTGCGGTGGGGGCCGCACCCTGAATAATGAGTTCGGTCACCCGTACTGCAATCCCGGTGACGATCAGCTCTCCCAACCCTCCGGCCCCGATCATCCCGGCTACAGCCGCGGTACCGACATTCAAGACGGTAGAGGTACGGATCCCGGCAAGGATTACCGGACGGGCTAAGGGGAGCTCTATCCGGAGTGTAATCTGTTTCAGGGACATCCCCATTCCCCGGGCGGCCTCTTTTATGGCCGGATCAATTGTGTTGATGCCGGCGTAGGTGTTCCGTATGATCGGAAGCATAGAATAGACAAAGAGGGCGATGACTGCGGCTTTAAAACCCATCCCTAAGAATGCACCGGCAATACCGATAAAGGCAAGAGAGGGAATAGTCTGGCCTATGTTTGCGATCCCGATCAACACGGGAGAGATGTGTCGAAGAGAGCGTCGAGTGCTGATAAAACCGATGGGAATTCCCACTGCTATGGCAAGTACTTCGGCTATGGCAACAATCTGGAGGTGGCGAAGCAGCGCACTGAACACTTTGTACGGAGGGGCCATTTGGAAGATGCCCACCGAACCGAGGCCGGTCATCCAGATGGTGGTTCCTAAAAGCACCCCGAGTATAAGAATCAAGATTATGTATTGTCTCAGTTTCACGACGTCTGTCCCTGTTCTTCTACCGCTATCCCGTCTTCGATCTGCTTGCCTAAGACTTCCCGAATAATCTGGAAGGAGAGTATCCCTAACAGTTTGCCCTCTCCATCGAGGACGGAAAGGGTCCCGATAGCGGAGTTGAGCATCATGGAGAGCGCTTCATTGAGCGGGGTATCGGGAGCAGCAGTTACTGTGGGCGGTTTGACGATCTCTTTAACCGGTTTATTGCTGTCAAGGTCTTCATAGGTAATCCAGCCGATAAATTTTTTATTGGTGTCCACGGCAATCGACCAGCGCCGGACAGCTTTCTGCATCTGTTCTTTTACTTTTGCAGGCGGGTCTTCGATATACACGAAAAAGGGCGGTTCCTGCATCACCTCTTTTGCCTTGTGGAGCCGCAATCCCTTTAATATACGGTCCGAACCGACGAAACTTCGGACGAACTCGTTGGCGGGGGAGTAGAGAAGGGTTGCCGGATCGGAGTACTGTACCAATTCTCCCTGACGGAGAAGGGCTATTTTGTCACCCATTTTTATCGCCTCATTGATATCGTGGGTCACGAAGGCAATGGTTTTTTTGATTTTTGCCTGGATCTTTAAGAACTCGTCCTGCAGTTTACTCCTCGTTATGGGATCGATCGCTCCGAACGGTTCGTCCATAAGCAGTATAGGCGGGTCTGCTCCGAGACTCCGGGCCACACCGACCCGCTGCTGCTGGCCTCCGGAAAGTTCACTCGGATACCGGTCTAAGAATTTTCCGGGGTCCATACCGATGAGTTCGAGCAGTTCAGCTGCACGGTCCCGTTGTTTGTTTTTGGTCCAGTTTTTCAATCGGGGTACGGTCCCGATATTCTCGGATACCGTCAAATGGGGAAAAAGCCCGATATTCTGTATCGCGTAGCCGATCCCCCGGCGCAGTTCATTGGGGTTCTGGGCCATAATATCCACCCCGTCTATGAGGATCTTCCCCGAACTCAAGGGAATGAGACGGTTTATCATCTTCATACAGGTGGTTTTCCCGCAGCCGGACGGCCCTAAAAAGATGCAGAACTCACCCTCGCTTATTTCGAGACTTAAGTTTTTTACTGCTTTCGTGCCGTCATGGTATACTTTGGTTACATTTTCAAGTGTGATCACTTCTTTCTCCCTATTCTAATTCCTTTCGGCGTTACCAGCCATTCAACTCTTCCCATCAAGAGATCGATAATAATGGCAAGTATCGATACACAGAAAGCCCCCACAATGATGAGATCGATCCGGTAATTGGCGAGGCCCCTGAAAATCGGCTGCCCGAGCCCCCCTGCCCCGATATAGGAGCCGATTGCAGCGATCCCGATATTCATAACAATGGCCTGACGCAGCCCGGCCATAATGACCGGGACCGCGAGAGGAAATTTTACCCGAATCAGTATCTGCCGCTCACTCATCCCCATACCTCTGCCGGCCTCGATAATGGCCGGATCCACTTCCACGAGGGCGGTATAGGTGTTTCTAATAATGGGAAGCAGTCCGTAGAGGGTCAAAGCGATAACAACCGGTAAAAACCCGATTGAGGGAAGGGTAAGTGCGTGAAGAATCCCCATGAGAATTCCGTAGAGGGCCAATGATGGAATAGTCATCATAATACTGGCAAAATAGATGACTGTTTCAGCAGTTTTCTGCCGGCCTCTTCCGCTTATATAGATTCCGACGACAACACCGATTATCACCGCACATGTGTTGGCGACGAGGATGATGTAGAGGTGCTGTAAGGTCCACTCGAGTATTTTATCGAAGTATTTAAAAAAGTAGTTCCAGGCTTCAATCCACATAGCTCTCTGTCCCGTATCTTACGCTTTATTCGCAGTAGAGGAAAAGCCGGTTTGAATCGGTGTCGTGATACATGGAAACCGAGCACCGCTCAAACCGGCCCGAATCTACACGTTTCGTGTTTTAGTCAATCAGACCTTTTTCTTTGAGCCACTCTTCGGCAGCTTCCTCAGGTTCCATTCTGTCGATGTCCACTTTAGCGTTCAGGGCCGACATCGCAGAACGGGCTTCTGCAGGGTCATCGGGGAACGCACCTACCAGTCTGTTCAACGCATCGTCGAGACCGGGATTTGCTTCCAGAACTTCCAGTCTGGTGTATGGTGCCAGGTCATAGGGAGGCCAGAAGTTTTTATCATCTTCTAAAACGACCCAGTCCTCTGCTTGAATGATCGAATCTGTACCGAATACCATCGCGAAATCTGCTCTTCCCTTAATGAGCGGTTCGTAGGAGAGGCCGGGAAGTGCAGTGGACACATATTCCGGTTTTAAAACGAAATCGTAATGCTGCTGAATAGCTAAAAGACCGTCGGGACGGGAGTAGAACTCGAAATCACTCGCGAAACGGACTTCTCCCTCCTGGCTCTTCACGTATTCGGCAAAGTCGGAAAGAGTTTTTATTCCGTTATTTTCAGAAAACTCCCTGGTAACGGCAATTGCATAAGTGTTGTTGCACCAGATCGGCTCCATCCAGATGAGCCCCTGTTCCGCGTCACTCTCTTTTGCCTTCCGGTACATCTCTTTCGGGGATTCCCCTTTGAACTCATGGCCGGCATAGCTGAGCCATTGCGTACCGGTATAGTCCATACAGAGGTCGAGATCTCCGTTTTCCATCGCCTCGCGGAGGACCGTACTGGTCATCCCGGTTTTAAGGGCCACGTCGAACCCCTCTTCTTCTAAGTAGATATACATGAGGTTCCCGACGACGAATTGTTCGGTAAAATTCTTGGTCCCGATGTCGATTGGGCGCTTGTAGGCAATGCCGGTCCCTTTCGGGCCTTCTTCTTCGGCTGCTTCTTCATCTTCGGCCATCTCTTCGACATCTTCTTCGACAACTTCTTCAGGTTCCGATTCTTTTTTACCGCCTGCATAGATAACCATCCCGGCGATAAAAAGAACAAAAAGCGTCAACAATACTTTTTTTACCATAAAAATCTCCTTTTTTTTAGTATTATTTCATTATAGCAGAGGTTTATCACGCGCACAAGGAAACTTTTTTGTGAAAATATTTCTTGACTGTATATCCATTTGTGTACTATTCTTAACCGATTCGGAGGTGTGATGAAGGCGTATGATTTGAGCCTTCCCACAACGGTTTTATTCGGTATCAATCGAATCGACTCTTTAGGCAGTATCATTGCAGAGCGTACCGATGCAAAGCGGGTCGCACTCTTTTCAGTCTCCGAAGAGTGGATGCGCCCCGTTCTTGCCCGAATCACGGGCAGTTTAGAGGCAGCCGGCCTCGAACCGACAGTTACCTTCTCAGCTATTCACGGAAATCCGAAACTATCGGAATGCAGCGAGGGGCTCAATGCCCTCGAGCGGTCCGGCGCTACGGTGATTATTGCCGTCGGTGGGGGGTCCTATCTCGATGCGGCAAAGTGGATTGCGGCCCGCACCCTTTGTGATCTTTTTATCACGATTCCCACAACAGCAGGGACGGGGAGCGAAATAAACGAATGGGCGGTCATAACCCGCGATGAAACCCATGTGAAAGAGAGCGTTCGGTGCAAAGCGGCGGATGTTGCGGTCCTCGATCCGAGCGTGACCGTTGCCATGACTCCGCTGCTTACCCTCAACACCGGTATGGACGCTTTCTCTCATGGGCTCGAGGCGTACCTCTCGGTTAGTGCGACCCTTATTACCGATATTCTCGCCTTTGAAGCTTGTAAAAACATCATCAACAATATTGCCGTTTGTCTCCAGGATGGTAATGATCTGCAGGCGAGGGGCTATATGCTCGAAGCGTCGATGATGGCGGGAGTGGCGATGCTGAATGCGGGATTAGGTGTACTCCACTGTATTGCCAACATTCTTCCAGGATTTTATCCGGCCTACTCTCACGGTTTTGTCTGCGGCTCGCTTCTCTCGGAAGCACTCGAGTATAACCGGCCTGACGTGCCTGTGGTGAAGTACCTTCGTATTCAGCCGTTAGTCGAACAGGCCGGTGAGATTTTTAAAACGTTTGTCAGAGACAACAGCGTTGCCCCGGTCCCTCTTTCCCGGGACAATCTCTCTTCTCTCGTCTATCATGCTTCCATGAATGTAAACGGGAGAACAAATCCGAGGCGGATCACCGAAAGCGATGTCGAAGGATTAATTAGAAAGCAGTTTCCAGTCTCGTAAGATGTCTCGGAAGAGAAAGGAGTATTTTTGGTTCCCGACTGCACTCTTTTAGAGATAGATTTGAGTACAGGAAAAATCCGCACATTTTCTCCGGACCGTTCTTTTAGGACCGGCTTTATCGGAGGGACAGGTTTTGGGGCCCGTCTCCTCTATGATCGGCTGCAGCCCGGCGTCGACCCGCTCACAGCGGACAATCTGTTGATGTTTCTCACCGGACCGTTTGCGGGAACGAAGGTCCCCTGCTCGGGAAGGACCTCGGTCGTAACCAAATCTCCCCTTACCGGACTGTGGGGTGAGTCGGATGTAGGGGGAACGTTCGGCAGGCAGCTGAGGCTTTCCGGTGTCGACGGGCTTATCATAACCGGGAATGCGAAACGGCCGTGTGTACTCATCGTAGTGGACGGCAGTGCAAGCCTGTGTAATGCAGAAGACCTTTGGGGGAAAGACAGCTACGAGACCCACGAGCTGCTCTGCAGGCAGTACGGCAAGGGGCTCTCCTCGATGTGCATCGGTACGGCGGGTGAAAAACAGGTCCTCCTCTCCGGGATCGTAAATGACGGTAAAGATGCCCGGATGGCAGCGAGGGGCGGACCCGGTGCGGTGATGGGCTCGAAACTGCTCAAGGCGGTCGCCGTACCGGAAGCACCGGCGGGCTCGTTGGGTGAGGTGCACAAACCGAAGATTTTTGACAGGGAGGGACTGCACGCATCGGTAAAAAAAACGGTGCGGGAAATCGTCTCTCTTTCGGCGGAGTTGAAGCGGCTCGGTACTTCCGGAGGGGTGGTCGCCTGCCACGATTTAGAAGACTTTCCTCTCAAGAACTGGCAGGAGCGGAGCTGGGATACTATAGAAAACATATCGGGAAGCCGTCTCGCGGAAACCGTCCTTACCGGGAGATACCACTGTGCCGGGTGTCCGATCGGCTGCGGCCGGATAGTGCATGTAAAAGAGGGGCCGTATCGGACGCCCGTGCAGGCGGGTGGTCCGGAATACGAGTCGATGGGCTCGTTGGGCGGAAATCTTTTAGTCTCCGATCTGAATGCCGTTTCAAAAGCAAACGATCTCTGCAACCGGTACGGCATCGATACCATTTCAGTCGGTCAGGTGATCGGGTTTGCCTTCGATGCGTTCGAACGGGGGTATATCGGCAGGGATGATACCGGGGGTGTCGAGTTTACCTGGGGTTCGGGAGATGCCCTTATCCATTGTGTTGAGATAATAGGCGAGCGCAGAGGCTTGGGGGAGATCCTCGGGCAGGGAGTACGCCGGGCATATGAAATACTCCGTATTGATGATCCCGGACTCGAGAACCATGTCAAAGGGATGGAGCTTCCTTCTCACGACCCGAGGGCATTTGTCTCACTTGCATTAGGTTATGCCACCAGCCCCCGGGGCGCGTGTCACCTGCAGGCGTATTCGCACGGGCTCGAAGCGTGGACACCACAGCCGGAGCTGGGGTTCCCCGATATCGTCGACCGGTTTTCCCTGGAAAGAAAGGCGGAGCTTACCGCACGCATGCAGGACCTGATGTGTGTGTTCGATTCTCTGAAGCTGTGTAAGTTTATTCTCTCTCCTTCCCTTTCCGTCGGAAGGATCAGCGAGTGGTTCGCTCTGGTAACAGGGGAGGTCTTCTCCAGGGAGGAGATTCTTCGAACCGGTGAACGGATTTTCAACCTGAAGCGGCTTTTTAACCTGCGGGAAGGAATTACCGGAAAAGACGATTCACTGCCTGTGCGGGTGGCAACCGGACCGGGGGGGACCCATATAAAAGAGCTTCTGCAGGAATATTACCGGATACGGGGATGGGACCGTAACGGGCGGCCCCGTAACGAGACGCTCGTCCGTCTCGGGATACCACATCGTAGAGAGGAGTGAGGCAATGAGCAGACAGACAACAGCCGAGTTGCTGGTCCGGTGTCTTGAAAATGAACAGGTAGAGTATATTTTCGGCCTTCCAGGCGAAGAGAATATGGACCTTCTCGAAGCACTTACCCATTCTTCCATACAGTTTATAACCACCAGGCATGAACAGGGTGCGGCCTTCATGGCCGACATCTACGGGCGGCTTACCGGAAAAGCGGGAGTCTGTTTATCGACCCTCGGTCCGGGAGCCACCAATCTGATGACAGGTGTGGCGGACGCGAATCTCGACGGGGCCCCGGTCGTTGCTATAACCGGACAGGTCGGGACCAATCAGATGCATATCGAGTCGCATCAGTATCTCGATCTGGTCAATATGTTCTCTCCGGTAACCAAATGGAGTACCCAGATCGTTCGGCCGGACAACACCGCCGAAACCGTACGCAAGGCGTTCAAGATCGCAGAGACGGAAAAACCGGGCGCGGTCCACATCGATTTGCCGGAGAATATCGCCGCTATGCCTGTCACCGGAAAACCGCTTAAAATCAGAACACAGGAGAAAACCTATGCATCTTCCCGGTGTCTGAACAAAGCCGCCGCGATCATCTCCCGGGCAAAAAACCCGATCGTTATTACCGGAAACGGGACAATCAGAAACAGCGCCTCGGAGGCCCTTACCAATTTTGCAACGGCCATGAACATCCCGGTAGCGAACACCTTTATGGGAAAGGGGGCCATCCCCTTTAACCACCCCTTGGCCCTTTGGACCATCGGAGTGCATCAGAGTGATCTCATCGGCAGGGCCCTGGAAAATGCCGATCTCGTGATAGCGGTCGGGTATGATCTTATCGAGTATTCACCGAAGAAGTGGAACCCGAACGGGAGACACCGCCTCATTCATATCGGCTGCTGCCCCGCCCAGATCGATTCCAGTTATATCCCCGAGGTCGAAGTGGTCGGGGACATATCAGACTCGCTTAACGAGATCACCAAGCGGGTAGACCGCAAGAGCAAACCGATGCCCGAGATTGCAAAACTGAGGGAGAAAATACGGCGGGATTACGAGCAGTATGCAACGGAGAACAGCTATCCGCTCAAACCGCAGCGGCTTATCTACGATCTGCGCCAAGTGACCGACCCGGAGGATATCGTCATATCCGATGTCGGCGCCCATAAGATGTGGATGGCCAGACATTATCACTGTGAAAGCCCTAATACCTGTATTATTTCGAACGGGTTTGCTTCGATGGGGATCGCCGTCCCCGGAGCGATTGCCGCAGCCTTGGTGCATCCGGAAAAACAGGTGCTTGCCGTAACCGGAGACGGCGGGTTTATGATGAACTTTCAAGAGTTCGAGACCGCCCTGCGGGTAGGGAACCCCTTCGTGACCGTGGTGTTCAACGATAACGGGTATGGACTGATCAAGTACAAGCAGCTAAACAGGTTCGGAAAGGCCGCCTTCGTCGATTTTAAGAATCCCGATTTCGTCCGGCTTGCCGAAAGCATGGGACTTGCCGGATACCGGGTGGAGTCGGCGGAGGAGTTTCTTCCGATACTCAAAGAGGCCTTCTCGCAGAAGGTCCCCGCCGTCATCGAATGCCCTGTCGACAACCGGGAAAACTTCAGACTTTCTCAGGAACCCGGTCTGGAGGATGGTTCTCCCGATTCTCCCCATCCTGCCGGTTGACCGCAGGTGACCACGGGCAGTATGCCTTACCCTTTTATCAGAAGCATTGACCCTGAAGCGACTAAAAGAATTAGTACGATGATTTTGAAGATTCTCGAGGGGAGAACGGAAAATATCTTCATACCCACCAGTACACCGCCTATCCCGGGGACAAGGAAGAGAAGGATGATTGGGAGATCTTCTGCTTTGAGCAGTCCGTTGATCAGGAAAAACGGGATTTTAATCGCGATCAGCGCTACCAGTAACCCCGCTATACATGCTTTGAAAACGTATTTGTCCACTTTTTGAGAGGTCAGATACATGATAGCAGGCGGCCCGCCTACAGAGAACGCCCCGCCTAAGGCCCCCGCAGCCAAGCCGAACCCAATCCCGCTCCATCTGTTTACTTTGAATCGGATTTTCTCCTGCAGCCACAGATCGTAGACTACATAGAAAAGGATAAAACTGCCTAAAATTCGTTTTAAAAGGTGTTCATCGACATGGGCGAGAGCGAAAACCCCCAGGGGCGCCCCGACGGCCACCCCCAGCACGAGCGGCAGAAGATAGGCGAGTTTGATATGCTCCCGTACCTGGATGAGGATAAAAACTACTTGTATACAACCTACGAACGTGATGATAAGATTTGCAAACCGAAGGCTCAACAGCAGGGAAAGGACCCCCATGGAGATGAGGCCTAAACCGAAACCGGCGATTCCGGTGATAACCGATGCGACTGAGAATACAATAAGCGGAATAACGAGCGACATATGACAATGACTATGGATGATTTTTTACAGCCTGGCAATAGGGGATATACCGGCAGGAAGCGCAACCGCATTCTTACAGCTGCTGCCACGGCGGCTCTTGTAGGCTTTTTCTTTTTCTCCGGCCCGCTTTTTGCCGAAGAGTATGATCTCTCGATACAATATGTTCCCGGAGAGAAATACAAAATTACCAAGCGGGCGGACCTGAGAAAGTATGAAAACGGTTCGTTTTCCGGGCTTTCCTTTCGGGAGACGCGGGGTATATATGAGGTGGGACCTTCCTCTTATGAAGTTTCCGGCACACTGTATGTGTTCGAAGAGACAAAACGGGACAACCGAAACGTTGCCAAACGGATTGAGGAGACCGTCCCTGTCTCGTTTACCGTCTACGAAACAGGAATACAGTTTACACCGGAGGAGCTTCTCTCCACACGGGGCTATCCGGAGCTCATCAACTTCCCCGTATATCCGGCGAAACCTGTGGAGCCGGGAGATATCTGGGACGCCCACGGGATGCGTATGGTCGACCCGCTGCGAAACGGCAAGGTTACCGGCGTGCGGTTTTACTGCCGTTACCGGTTCGACGGTGTGACCGAGAAAGATGGAAGAGAGTACGCCTCCATAACTGCTCAGTACGCCCTCCGGTACCGGCAGGGGGACGACCTGTATGGGGACCCCGGACTCCGGGAGATAAGCGGGACCCGGAAGTCGGTAATCACCTTCGATTTGGAAGCGGGCCGGCCCGTCTTTATCAACGAGCGGGCGGAAGAGCAGTACAGCTACGATAATGGAAGCCGCGTCTCCTACAAAGGGTTTGTACTCACTTTTTTTGACGACATCGTCCGGCTTGACGGCGAGAGGACCACAAAGAAGGTAGAGGATGATTTAACGGAATCCGAAGTGGAGGATGTAGAGGTCCGGGCCGGTGAAGAAGGTGTGACCGTGCGCATCAACAACATCCATTTCGTACCGGATGAGGCTGTGGTCCTGCCCGAAGAGCGGCCCCGGCTTGAAAAGTTGGCCGCGGCACTTAAAAAAATAGAAGAGCGCACGTTTAAAGTTGTCGGTCATACCGCGGACATTGGGACTGCAGAAAGCCAGCTCGAGCTCTCCGAAAAACGGGCCAAGGTGATCGTCGATTTTCTCACCGCTACCGGCATGGAACCGGGCCGGTTTATCTACGAAGGCCGCGGCGGGACCGAACCCGTCGCCCCGAATGATACCGAAGAGAACAGGGCCAAAAACCGCCGGGTGGAGATTATCATCCTCGAGGATTGAG
>CAZQKT010000055.1:0-21350 GCA_964594055.1 uncultured Spirochaetales bacterium | reverse complement strand
TGATTCGAGACAGTACGGCACTGCATCCATGACCTCTTCGAAATACCGTACTCGAGGATGGTTCTGTTTGACTGCATGAAACAGATCGTAACCGCTTATTGATTTATTGTCCTGTTCCCTCGCCGAACTGTATATTTTATGCAGAATAACCTCATCCGCCGAAGCGAATGCATGGGCAAACTCATCAAAAAGAGCGGCTGTCCTCGAATAGGTGTGGGACATAAAATCGACTACAATCCTTCGCCCCGGATAAAACCGCTTGAGCCCCTCGAGGGTGGTCCGGACCGCAGTGGGGTGATGTCCGTAATCGTCGAGAAAGAGGATACCGCCGGCTTCCCCGATTATCTCAGACCTTCTTCTGCTGCCGGAAAATCCGGCTATAGCGTCTGCAATCAACCTACAGGTTTCACCCCCCTTCTCCCCTCGTTCCTTCTCGACGAGCAGAGAAGAGACTGCTATCGCTGCTGCAGCGTTCTCTACGGTGTGTATGCCTGGAATGGTGAGGGTAAACTGTCCCTCAAAACCGCCTAAGGTGAATACGGTTTTTCCAGGCTCGGTCCTGCAGGACGTAACGGCATAGGGCCCTTTCGCATTGAACCCGTAGGGAACAAGGGATATCCGATCACCCCGCCTCGCAGTAACTGTTTCAGCAAGCTCTCGAGCTCCGGGATCATCTGCACAGTAAATGAGGACCCCGTCGGGGGGGAGTTTGCATGCATACTCGAGGAAGGCGCTCTTAATATCGGCGAGATCTCTGTAATAATCGAGATGGTCTTCTTCTATGCTGGTTACAACAAGAATATCCGGAGAAAAGGAGAGAAAATGGCGTCTGTATTCACAGGTTTCCGCTGCAAAAAAACTGTCACCCTGTACTAAGGTCGAATGATAATCGAGGTTTGCGGCCGCAGAACCAACGAGAACAGAACCCGGAAGTCCAAGTGTTTTTACCGTGGCGGCGATAAGAGCTGTGGTGGTGGTCTTTCCGTGCACCCCGGCGACCCCTACGGCAAACACGTTTCGAGAGAGGAGCGCGAGCGCCTCCGTGTACACAAGGAGAGGGAGGTCCCGTGCTGCAGCTGCCTGCAGCTCCGGATGATTTTCCGGATCATACGCTGCAGAGTAGACGACCAGCTCGACATCGGGAGGAATATTGTCTTCACTGAATCCTTCATGATAGGGTATGCCTAAACGACGCAGAACACCGTCGGTGTAAAACCTCTCCGGAACATCCGAGCCGCTTACTGTAGCTCCCCGTTTGTGAAACAGTTCGGCAAGTGCAGCCATTCCTGTTCCTTTGATCCCCACAAAATAGACGGTCATGCCGCTGAGATTGGCAAGAGAAATGTCGGTACGGGTGCTGTCGAACATGGCATCATCATAAAATGAAGCCGGTTCAATTGCAAGCAAAACAAATCATCGCTCACCTGCTGCGGATGTAGGTCCGGCGATGTGACGGTCGATCCAATCGAAAGCCTCTTTCTGCATGGCCAGATCGAATTGATGCGGCCCTCCGTAATACCGCATTTCAAAGTTCTGTGGACTGCCTGCCTTGTCATATACGTTTTGCAGGCTTTTCTCCGCCGCTCGCACCTCCGAGAGGGTGTACAGTGGGTCTTCTTCGGTAGCCATGACCATCGCCGGTTTCGGGGCCCGCATACTCAAGATGTCGGGAAAATCCATCAGCGCGGAGAGACCGGGGATGTAGATCATCCAGGTGTGGGTAAATGCCGTATTTACGGCAAAATCCTTCCAGGTCGTCATGAATCCGACTGAGACAGAACAGGAAATCCGGTCGTCCATTCCTGCAAGATAATCCGTCCGCAACCCTCCGCCGGATAGACCGCAGCAGGCAAGGCGTCCGCTGTCGATCTCTTCCCGGGAAGCGAGATAATCGAGAGCTGCCCGGTCTTCCGCCGTATACACACCGGGCCAGGTAAGGCCTGCGGAAAAGAGTGATTTTGCGATAATGTGCTCATGCCGGTCGGCGAAACTGTTGTAGCGGTTTATTTCCTCGATCGAAGGACTTTCGCCCGAAATACTTTCGCCCGGATCATAGGCAGTTACCGGTGCTCCGGATTTTATATCTTCCGGTGTTATTTCTTCTACATCTTCGGGAGGCCTCATAAGCCGCTTCACCGCGAACCCCGGCAATGCGGAGGCGAAAATTTTTCTGCTTTCGAATGTAAATGCATCGTGGACCAGTACTCCGTAGCCCCGTTTTGCTAACTCACTTGCCCAGCCCACACCGCCGTAGTAGGTGTCCTGATACTCTTTGAGGAAGGGGTGCCGTCTCTCGTACGGCCGGGTTATTTTTGATTTTCCGAAAAACTTGTTACCGCCGTGGTCATGGAGGCCTAACACTCCGGGCAACTTCCCCTGAGAGTTTTCAGGTTTAAAGAAATACGCTTCAGTTTTCGGACCGTAGCCGAAACTCCACTCGAGCTTCTCTACGATCAACCCGTCGAATCGGGAAGTGTCCGTAACGGTCACCTTAGGCGGTGAATCTAGTTTAGGAGGAAGGGTAAAACGGAGAAACTGCTTACGGGCTTCCACTTTCCATGTTTCGACCTCGTCCCACTGCTCATGGAGGAATGAGAAGGTCCTCTCGTTTTTCTCGATTACATTTTTAATCCAGGGTGTGTAGCTGCCTAGCATGTCTATCTCCTTATCTGTTTAGGTAAGAGGAACTCCGTCCCCACGGTTCGCACCACTAAAGAATTGTGTTTGCTCCTGTGCTCTGCGTATCGTACCATTTTACGCTTACCCGAGGCAACCAAACCCGTTGCCACAGTATTACATCTAGCCGCGGTAAAGGTGTTGCATAGCAGCGGAATATGTATCATTCTGTGGCATGCGCCGAATTACCGGATACTCAAAGCACTGTTCTCTGTCGGCCCCGCGGATTCCCCTCTTCATCTCTCTCATCCTGTTATTGTTTACCATTTTTATCTCAAGCTGTTCTAATAAGGAAGATTCGGTTGCGGTTTTTTTTGATAGTACCGAAGAACAAAAACCATACGTCGATGAGCTTCTTTCCCGTCACCCGCTTCCGGAAGAAATCGAACGGGCGAAGACACAAGATAATGCAGATTGGGTGATATCGTTTATAACCCGGGCATGGGACGAGGAGAAAAAAGAAGAGGATTATACCTATTCACAAAAACGCACCGTCGAACACTACTGGTTTGCGCCGGTCGTTCATTTCTCAACCCATCACGGAGAGGCCGCGTACTCGGAAGTCTCGGCGGGCCGGTACGAAGTGAGACCGCTTGATGAGATTTCTCTTCCTTACCGGGCATTACCTGTCGACGGGACCTACCCGCACGAAACCGGGTATCCGCTCACAGCTGAAAAAGTCGCCCGGATGCATGCGCCGCTCGAACCTGTTTTTAATGAACAGCTTCAAAAATGGTTCGATACGATCCCTATCCGAGACAATACCCCTACGCCTCCTGTATGGATAGCAGGGGTCGGAGATATCATGCCGGGACGCGGAGTGGACCATATTTTGCTTACAAGGGCGGACGGGGTCGAGTATGTCTTTAGAGACACCCTCCCCTCCCTTCGTTCGGCGGATCTTCTTATGGGAAACCTCGAAACGGCAGTAACCTACGGTGGAGATCCACTTCCTAAATCGTACAATTTTCGCGTTGTTCCGGAAGTGCTCGCACCGCTTGCCTCAGCAGGTTTCGATTATTTATCCCTTACCAACAATCACTGTTTCGATTACGGAATGCAGGGCTTTTTAGACACCCTCGAGGCATTGAAACAATACGGGATACACACTTCAGGCGCCGGCACCTCGTTAGATGAGGCGGCCGTACCGTTTCGTACGTCGCTGAATGGGTCTACTTTTCAGGTCCTTTCGTTCGGCGCATATCCGCGTGAGATGAACGGATTCGACGGAAGGCGGCAGGCAGGAGCAACCGAAGAGAAGGCGGGAATTCTCTGGGCCGGAGAAACGGCTTTTGAGAGCATGCAAACAAATTTCGGAGATGAAACATATGATATCGTACTGGTCCACGGAGGGAAAGAGTGGAACAGTACGCCCACCGATAAACAAATGGAGATCTTCCGCCGTTGCATCGATGTCGGTGCCGACCTTGTCATTGGTTCCCACCCGCACGTCCTCCAGGGGATGGAAGTGTACCGGGGAAAACTCATTGCTTATTCACTCGGAAATTTTATCTTTTCCGGCATGGAAGAGACCACATACGGTGAAGAATCGCTTATTCTCCGGGCAGGTATTGTAAACGGTGCCGTTCTCTATCTCGAATACATTCCTGTACAGATAATACGTGACCATGTAACCGTCGATGATACAGGTACTATCGTGGAACGGTTTCTCTCCCTTACCCGGTCTCTCGAGTAATGTCCGCCGGATACGATTTCCGCTCACTTCCCTTGAGAGTATATCGGTTATTCATTATACTTATTAACTATGAAAAAAATTATTGATAAGAAGAAAAAAGAGAAGAAAAAGAGTAAGAAAACTTCTTCTAAGAGAATAGCTTTCATCTCAACGCACGGATATGTATCGGCTGAACCGCCATTGGGAGCTCCTGACACAGGAGGACAGGTGGTGTTTATTTTGGAATTGGCAAAAAAATTGGGTCTGTTCGGCTATAAAGTGGATATTTGGACCCGACAATTCGAAAATCAGCCGGAAAAAGAAGTAGTAGACGAAAATGTGCACATTCTGCGTGCGCCCTGCGGGGGCAAAGATTTTATTCCGAAAGAGTATCTGTATAAAAATATCCCGGAATGGTCTCATAATGCACTTGGCTACATAAAAGAAAACAACATCGAGTACGATTTTATCAACAGCCACTACTGGGATGCCGGTGTGGCGGGGGAGTTTTTCAAAGATAAGATGGATATTCCCCATATTCATACACCCCACTCATTGGGGGTCTGGAAAAAAGAGCAGATGCTTACAGACTATCCGGACAGCGCCCATGAGTTCGAAGAGAAGTACAATTTCAAAGATCGAATAAAAAACGAGTTGAGCATCTACAAGAACTGCGATCTCGTTCTGGCGACAACGCCTATTCAGCTGGATAAAATCGAAGCCGAGTATGATGTGCCTCATCAAAAAATCCGGATGATTCCCCCCGGGTATGACGACAACCGCTATTTTCCGGTAGGAGAACCGACCCGCCAGGCCATCAGGGAACAGTTGGGTTTTACAGGCCCGACAATATTCGCACTTTCCCGTCTTGCACACAATAAAGGGGTTGATCTGCTCATCCACGGTTTCAACGTTTTACAGCAGAGGCAGAAAGATGCGCGCCTTATTCTGGCCATCGGTCATGAAGACCGCTCGGAAAGTGAAGAAGAACTGTACCGAAATATTGTAAAGCTAATCGGTGAGTACGAACTCGATGAAAACATATCCTTTGTCGGATTTATTCCGGAAGATGATCTGCCCGATTATTATCGGGCTGCCGATATTTTCGTCCTTCCGAGCAGGTATGAACCGTTCGGGATGGTGACTATCGAAGCGATGGCATGCGGGACACCAACAGTTGTCACCATACACGGCGGACTGTTCCGGGTGCTCGAATACGGGATTAACACCCTTTTTATCGACCCGTTTGATAAAGATGATTTAGGGATTACCCTGCTCAAACCTTTTCGATATAAATCCCTGCGAAACCGACTTCGCACGAGGGGAGCACAAATAGCACGCTCGCGGTTTACCTGGACCGGTATCGCCCAGCAGCTGCTCAATGCGGTAGATTATGTACGGGATTCTGCTGCCGGGATTCATGTAAAACCCAAAGAAAACATATAGATGGAAATAAAACTGTTCTCATCCGACCTCGACGGTACACTCATCGGCAAACCGGACGCAACACTCGCTTTCAAATCGACCTGGGAATCCTTAGACCCCGGGAAACGGCCTCTTCTCTGCTACAATTCGGGAAGATTGCTCTATGACACATTAGGTGTTCTCGGCCATACGGACCTGCCCAAACCGGATTTCCTTATCTGCGGCGTGGGAACGCTCATCTACAATTTCCAGGAAAAAAAGGTGCTCAAAGAGTTCTCTGATACCCTCACTCTCGACTGGGACATCGTCGCTGTTGAAAAAATAATGAGTCAAATTCCGAATATCGAAAAACAGCCCCAGCGGTATCAGAATAAGTTCAAATCGAGTTGGTATTTTTATGATGCAACCGATGAGCAGATAGATGAGATCAAGAAAAAACTGGAAGAGGAAGGGCTGAAGGTCAATGTAGAATACTCCAGTTCTCGTGATCTCGATGTACTCCCCAAATATGCAAATAAGGGAAACTCTCTTAAATGGCTGTTGGACCATCTTTCAATACCTCCCGAGCAGGTTGTTGTTGCCGGAGATACGGGCAATGACAGTTCCATGTATCTGATCGAAGGGATAAACGGAATCGTAGTCGAAAATGCTCAAGCGGAGCTGCTGCATGCCACCATTGAGTTGTCCACGTTTGTTGCCACAAAGCCGTTTGCCGACGGAGTGCTCGAGGGCCTCCAGCACCATGGCGTCATCGACGAGCCTGCCCATATCAGCGCGGAGGAGATCCGGCACGGCCACTACGATCCGAGTATCCGATATGTTGTAAAAGCAACCCATTTTAAAAGCCTCACTCAGGACCAGCTCGACTATGTGGAACTGGCCTATGAGAAGGCAATCGAAGCACTCAAGAAGAACATCACTCCGTTAGGGTTTTCAGCCTGCTCCCTCGAAGACAATTTATTCCATTCCACCGATCAAAATTACAAGAGTGTGTGGGGCAGAGACGGGGCAATTGCCATTATCGGCTCCCTCCCTCTCGATGATCCCGAGATACAACGGTGTCAGAGAAATACTCTGGTAACTCTCCTTACCCATGTATCTCCGGACGGGTTGATACCGAGTAATGTCAGTATCGTAAACGACACCCCCGATTACTCCGGGGTGGGAGGGATATGCGCAATTGACAGCGGTCTTTGGGTCATCATCGCCTTTTATCACTATATCCGGAAAACCAGAGATTACCAGTTTATGCGGGAGTGGTTCGACCTTCTCCAGAAATGTATGACCAGGATGAGCGCTTTAGACAGCAACAACGATGCGCTTTTAGAGATTCCGGAAGCGGGTGACTGGACAGACCTGTTCGGCAGAAGCTACAACGTTCTCTACGATGAGGTGCTCTGGTATGGGGCAAACCTCTTCTTCGGGAGGCTCTCCGAACTGCTGGGAAATTACCATCTTGCTTCAGAATATATCCGAAAGGCACAGCTGGTAAAAGAGGCAATCTTGAGAAAGTTTTGGCCCACGGTCCATGCCGATTCGATTTCCAAAACATTTGCCGATCAGCAGTTTTCATTAGGCGAGACCAGCTATCTTTTGGCAGAAATTACACCTTTCGCCTATGACTGGCGCTGCGACGTGTATGCCAACATCCTGGCCGCTCTGTTCAATGTCCTCGATCTCGACCGGGCGAGGATTGCGTTTCGATTTATGTGGGGTGTAGGGGCGAACGATCCATACCCTGTTGCAAATCTCTACCCCCCGGTAAATTCAGGAGACCCGAACTGGCGCACCTACTATACAGTTAATCTTTTAAACCTTCCGCACCATTATCATAACGGCGGCATCTGGCCCTTTATCGGAGCAGACTGGGTCCGCTTTGTAAGCAGATTGGGTCTCAAAGATATAGCCCAGCAGGAATTGCTCAAACTGGCCAAAGTCAACCAGCAGGGGATTTCCAATGAGTGGGAGTTCAATGAATGGGTCCACGGGAAAACCGGACGGCCAATGGGGAAAGCGTATCAGGCCTGGTCTGCAGCCGGGTTCATTCAAGCCTATCACGACCTGCAGATCGAATCTTTCACTTCTTCGTGAGTTCCGTTAATGCACCGACACGCTCTCCGAGAGAGGGGTGCGAGTAATGGTAGAAGCTGTAGAGAGGATGCGGTGTAAGATTTGAAAGGTTCTCTTTACCGAGGTTCACAAGTGCTCCGGCGAGGCTTTCGTGCTCTCCGACCGCATTGACTGCAAACCGGTCGGCTTCGTACTCGTGCTTTCTCGACCATGAAGTGAGCAGCGGTTTAAAGAAAAACGTAAACGGCCCGGAACAAAACGCTACAATAATAAATAGGCAGTGCGGACAGGGCCGGATAAAACCGAAAGCATAAAAGAGAGGTTCGAATTGCAGCAGCAGAGAAAGCAGGAAAAAGCCGCCGAAGGTGAAAAGAATTGAAATAAGAAACCGCTTCAGCACATGGTTTAGTTTTTCATGCCCGAGTTCATGAGCAAGCACAGCTGTAATTTGATTTTCGGTAAGCTTTTCTACCAACGTGTCAAAGAGTACAATCCGTTTTGCCTTTCCGAAACCGGTAAAATAAGCGTTGGAATGTGTAGAACGGCGGCTTCCGTCCATGACGAATATCCCTTTCGTCCGAAATGAAAGCTTTTCTGCCAGGTTTTCCAGTTTTTCTTTTAACCGGCCCTCCTCAAGCGGTGTAAATTTATTAAAAAGAGGGGCAATGACCAGCGGATAAAGAACGGTTATGAGAAGCTGGAATGCCGTCACCAGCAGAAACCCCCATATCCACCAGATCGAAGGGGCGGCCTTGATCAAACTGAATAGACCCAGCAGCAAGGGAAACCCGATTATCACAGAAAGGACCAGACCTTTAAGCTCATCAATGAAAAAAAGCCCTACCGTCATTGTATTAAAACCGAATTTTTCTTCAATGACGAACTGTGAATAAAGAGAAAATGGAATAGAGAAAACGGTAAACAAGAGCCCAATGAGAAACACATAGATGATTCCGTGGATCTGCGGGGGGAGTCCCCAACTTGCAATCCATCCGTTTACACTCCCCAAAAAACCTGTTGTTACAATAAGAAGGATAAAAGCGGCATGAAAGGGAGCAGTTACAAGTGAGAACCGAGCATGCGCGAGAGAGTAGTCCGCTGATCGGACCAGATACTCCCTGCCGAAATATCCTGATATCTTTTCGGGTACTTTTTCTCTATTCTTCTTTATATAGTATACATTCAGGCAGGTTAAACCGGATTCGAATAAAAACTCCGCTGCAAAGAATGCAAGATATATTGCAAGAACTGTTCCGGCTGTCATACAAGATCAGGAAAGGGCCGCTAATTCCTCCTGCATTTTACCATGTGAAAGTGCGGCTCTGCACTGTTTACAGATATGTATCTTTTTATTCTCACCGGCATCGTATTCATACACCACTTTTATACCGCTTCTCTTGCAGAGAGGGCACGCCCCTCTTCCACTACGGTACGTTTCTCGTAAACCACTACCTCTATGATTTTTGGACATATAGTTCCTCCGCTGTTTTATTAGTTACGATCTCATACTGTAGTAAAGAGAAGGCGAAAAGTCAATTACCCCCGTTGACTCATCAGCGCTCGAAGGTGACCTGCAATCGTTTTATTCCCGGGAGCTAAATCGAGGGCTTTCCGTAAATAGAGCCTCGCTTCGTTTATTTTTCCGAGCTTGAATTGGACCCATCCTAGAGAATCGAGATATGCAGGATTTCGAGGGTCGGCAGTGACGGCCTTTTTACAGTACTCGAACGCTTCATCGAGCCGCACGCCCCGTTCCGCAAGCATATACCCTAAGGAGTTCAAGGCGTTTGCATTATCCGGATCGAGTTTGTGTGCTTTCTCCGCGTAATCAATACCTACGTCCCATCTCTTCTTCTCAAACGCTATGTAGCCCATAATCGAATACACCTGTGGGGATTCATACCCCGCCTCGACAAGCTCGCTGAACTCGAAGAGTGCTAGCTTATGCCGGTTGGTAATCGTATAAATATAGCCGAGCACCATTCTTGCCTGGTAAAGGTGGAGCAGATCGATTCCTGCCGTGATAGCCTGTTCTAAATAGAGAAGTGCTTCTTCGAGCTTCTCGAGCCTCGTAAAAGCCAAACCGAGATAGAAGGAGAGGTCGGGGTTTTCGTACGGGTCCTCATCCACGTGGAGCAGCTCATCAATTGCTTGTTTGTATCTACCCGAACGGTAATATTTTATGCCTCTGCGAAGACTGCCTTTATTCATAAACGAGGCACCGAAAATGCAGCGGTGCGGTACGCTTCGTCCTCTTTCTGATTGAGCGGGTGCAGATACACAGGAGAGACGGAAATGCTTCCTTCCTGAACAGCATGCCAATCGGTGGTTTCATCCGGGTCGGCACCGGGATTCGACCCGTCAATAAAAAAATACTCACTACCGTTAGGAGCACCGAAACGGACCAGGTTGTCCTTATATATTCTTCTCGACGGATGGGTAATTGCTACACGGGAGTTCTCCACGGCATTAACAGGGATGTTTATATTGATGAAGTGTTCCGGAGACCAGAGGGTAAGCAGTAATCTGATGTTCTCAAGAACAAACCGGGCAGCAAAGGCGAACTTGTAATCACCGTCCTCACTGAATACGGATACTGCAATCCCCGGCTTCCCGTTTAATGCAGCCTGCCGCGCGGCGGCAGCAGTACCGGAATAGATGATATCTGTGCCGAGATTTGCACCATGGTTTACACCCGATATTACAACATCCGGTATTACCGGCAAAGCACCTAACAGCGAATAAAGCACACAATCGGCAGGGGTTCCTGAACAGGTATACTTTTTTTCATCAAGCTGTTTTACCCGCACCGCATCTTTTAAGGTTATCGAATGTGAAGTGCCGCTTCGGTCACCATCCGGTGCGACCATCCACACTTCATACCGGGCAGCAAGAGCTTTCCGCATTTCCTCGATACCTTGGCTTTCAACTCCGTCATCGTTTGTTAGAAGAACTATCATGTCCGCTTTCTTTTCCTGCTCTTACGTGTAACCTTTACTCCGGCGGAAGCTTCGAAAAAGAACAATTCGGGATGGAATCCGAAGATATGTTCATACTCTTCGAGCCTCTGCTTGTACTCTTCGATCGCCTCTTTTTTGAGAAGTGTCAATGTACCGCTTGCAAACCCTTTTCCGATCATGCGGGACCCCATCACTCCGTCAATTTCCCAGGCCCTTTTTACAAGCCAATCTATCTCCGGACAGGAAACCTCATAATTGTCGCGAAGACTCTCGTGTGAGCGGCTTAACAGTTTACCGTATGCATCGGGATCTTTTTTTTGAAACGACGTTTTGGCTTCACTTACCCGTTCGTTTTCTCCGATAACATGCATACAGATCCTTCGAATATGTTCAGGGATATTCCCCATGCACGCATTCAAATCTCCGTTGGTGTAATCGAGCAGCGTTCTTCCCGGTCTTCGCGATTTCAAAGCTTCCAAACACTGTTCACACGCCTTTCTTCTTAATTTCAATTCACTCGAACTCGGGACCTTCGGAACATTCGCTAGCGTAACTAGGAGACAATATCCTCTAAAGGAACAAGGGACGAAGGTCATGTTCTCAGTGTTTATGTCAAAAAAGATGGCGTTTCCTTTTTTTGCAAATGCACTTACATAAAAGTCGGTGATTGTTTCATTTGTTCCATTGAACTTCGTCTCGCCTCTGTAGGCCAGCTGTACCGCATCCCTCTTTGAATAGGGAAAATCGAAGAGGGTTTTCATCGCTATAATGGTGGCAATCTCTACTGCTGCCGAGGACCCGAGTCCGATTTCCTGGGGAATTTGACTGGTTATCGTTATATTGAGGCCCCGAAACTGATATCCAACATTGAGCAGGGACCAGAGTACCGATTTCGGTTTGTTTGCCCATCGGTCCTCTCGTTTATACTTGAGATTGGTGATAGTTGTCCGCTTACGTTCATTGTAATCGGCCGCAAAAAACCGCAGGCTGTTATCATCCCGCTTTGAAACAGCGATATGGAGATATTTATTGAGACCGGCAACCAGGGCAACTCCCTCATTGTAGTCGGTATGCTCTCCCATTAAGTTGATTACACCGGGTGCGGCAACAATAACATCGGGATCTTCGTCGTATTCCGTCCTATGAAGAGAGACCAACTCTTTCATGAAGTTTCCTTGAACCAATAGTAAATCAAAATTTGTTTCGATGCAATAAAATATCTAAAAGTAATTGCTTTTCTGCTTTGCCAACACGGTGATTTGATGTAAAATCCCTCCTACAATGAATATGAAAAGCTTGACATTGGTCGTCCTTTCCACCGGATTATTTGCCCTTGCATTACCGAATGAGTTTTTTATCTACGGAAACCCGCTTATCGGATTAATTGCTCTGGTCCCTCTCTTCTACGGTCTGAGATTATGCCGTTCGATCAGGTTTTCGGCATTGCTCGGTGCACTGTTCGGAGTAGGGTCTACCCTGCTCGCCTATTACTGGCTGATGTTTTATCAGGATTTTTCGATTTGGACCGTTACAGGTACAGCCTTCGGCTATGTAATCTACTACTCTCTGTTTTTTGTTTTTTTAAAACATTTTTCCCGTGAAACCGGCGTGTACAGGCCGTTTCTTTTGACGGTAGCCTGGGT
The DNA here is from genome assembly GCA_964594055.1 of uncultured Spirochaetales bacterium. GTDB lineage: Bacteria > Spirochaetota > Spirochaetia > SPDA01 > CAZJBZ01 > CAZKZZ01. The sequence continues at coordinate 8,901 of CAZQKT010000055.1, read as the reverse complement.
AATCTTTGAATACTTTAAGTCAACCGGTTATCTGGGATTCCCCTACGGACTTATGGCTTATCCTATGGTTACCGTTCTCCCTCTTATCCAGATAGCGGACATCACCGGTATATGGGGCATTACCACAGTCGTTGTACTTGTCAATGCCCTTGGTACCGAAATGCTCCTTGTCGGGAAAAGCGGGGCTTTTCCACGAAAGGCACGATTGCGTCAATGGGGGGTAGCTTTCTCCCTCATCGCCCTTATGCTCGTATACGGAACGATACGAATAAACAGCACCATCCCGGTCGTTAAACGGTTTAATGCACTACTTGTCCAGCAAAACATCGACAGCTGGGTCTCCGGAAATGAAATCGAAAGTATTACAATCGGTCAGCGGCTCTCCCGTGAAGGACTCGAAAAGGCCCAAGGGCCCGTTGACATTATTATATGGAGTGAAACCTCCCTGAGAAGACCGTTTGATGAGTTTCGCCATTTTTATGAAAAAAAGCCTGAAGGTGACACATTTCTCGAGTTCGTAGAGGAGATAGATACGCATCTGTTCCTCGGCGCACCGTATATGACAAATTGGGAAAATTACGAGGTAATGAACTCCGTCATCCTGATCTCTCCGGAGGGAACGGTTATCGAACGGTACGGAAAGCAGCATCCCGTACCGTTCGCCGAACATGTTCCATTTTGGGAAGTTCCGTTTGTGCAACGTTTTTTCAAAGAAGTCGTCGGACTGTATTCGGGCGGATGGATTTTGGGAAAAGAGTATACGGTTTTTGAGCTTCCTCTCCGGGCGGACCCTGTATCAGAGACGCAGACGGTCACGTTCGGCGCTCCCATCTGTTTCGAAGATGTTTTTCCCCGAATATGCCGGGGGTTCATTCTGCAGGGGGCCGATCTTTTGATAAATCTTACCAATGACAGTTGGTCAAAACGAGTTAGTGCCCAAACGCAGCACTTTGTCGCGGCGCTATTCCGTTCGGTGGAGACGAAACGGGTACTGGTTCGTAGTACCAATTCGGGTGTTACTTCGGTTATCGGTCCGTACGGCCGGGTCCTCGACTCGCTTCCCTTTTTCACCGAGGCCGTACTGAATACGGAAATCCCGGTTTATCGGGAAGAGAACCTAACGCCATACACTCTGTATGGCGATTATCTGCCGTTTATCTATATGGTTGTTGCGTTAGGATACCTGTTTGTTCGCCGGTCCCGTCTTCTCCGGCATTCAGAACGGTAAATAACGGTATACCGCCAATTAGCCAAAACTCCTTAATTTTCATTATTCTTTAATGCCGTATTTCTTCTTAAACCGCTCTACACGTCCGGCTGTGTCAACCAGCTTTTGTTTACCGGTAAAGAAAGGATGACAACTCGAACAAATTTCAACCTGGATATCCTCTACGGTGGACTTGGTTTCGATTACATTGCCGCAGGCACAAGTGATTTTCGTATGTGTATAGTTTGGATGTATATTTTTTTTCATAGTAACCTCCAGTCTTTTAGACTCCAGTCGTATAACTTCCGGGGGTAAAAGATAACAAAATAATCTTTAAACGTCACCACCCGAAGATGTGTTCATTGACTTTAAGAACGCATTATTATTCTTTGTTTTGCTCATTCTGTCAATGAGTAATTCGATGATCTCCGTATCATCCATCGGATTTATAACTTTTCTCAGGACCCACATCTTGTTGAGCTCTTCTTCCGTAAGTAAGAGCTCTTCCTTTCGGGTCCCTGCACGTTTGATATTTATGGCCGGGAACAGCCTTCTGTCGGCAATCTTTCTGTCAAGGTGGATTTCCATATTCCCGGTACCTTTGAACTCTTCAAAAATTACCTCGTCCATTCTGCTTCCAGTATCGATGAGTGCCGTAGCGACGATAGTAAGACTGCCGCCCTGTTCTATGTTTCTAGCTGCTCCGAAAAACCGTTTCGGTTTGTGGAGCGCGTTCGAATCAACACCACCCGAGAGAATCTTCCCCGAGGTAGGTACAGTTTGATTGTACGCTCGGGCAAGTCTGGTAATCGAATCGAGAAGAATGACGACATCCTTTTTATGTTCGACCAACCGTTTTGCCTTCTCGATTACCATTTCCGCTACCTGTACATGCCTTGTGGCCTGCTCATCAAACGTTGAAGCAATGACTTCGCCCTTAACGTTTCTCCTCATATCGGTGACCTCTTCGGGCCGTTCATCGATAAGAAGCACGATGAGATTGATTTCAGGATGGTTCGTTGTAATAGCGTTCGCAATTTTTTGAAGGAGAATGGTCTTCCCCGTCCTGGGGGGGCTGACGATGAGCCCGCGCTGCCCTTTCCCAATCGGACAGAAAAGGTTGATCATCCTTGTGGAGATATCTCCGTTCGGCATCTCCATATTAATTCTTTCTTCCGGATAGAGGGGAGTTAGGTTATCAAAAGGGATCCGCGACTGTGCAATATCAGGTTCATCAAAATTGACGCTTTCGATGCGTAAAAGGGCGAAAAACCGCTCACCCTCTTTCGGAGGCCGAATCTGCCCGGCAACGATATCTCCCGTGCGCAGGTTGAATAACCGTATCTGTGAGGGTGAAATATAGATATCATCCGAGCCGGGCAGATAACTATTCTGCGGTGAACGGAGAAATCCGTAGCCGTCCGGAAGAATTTCTAAGGACCCGTAGGCATGAATCAGCCCGCCCCGTTCAGTATGAGTTTTGAGGATATTAAAGATTAGTTCCTGCTTTTTTAGAGTGAGAAGATCTTCCTTACTCTTTCCCATTGTGGTTGCAAACTGACGAAGCTCACCGAGAGGCATCCTCGTAAGTTCGTTTATACTCAAACGCTCACCACTTTCACTTTTACCGTTGTATTCATTTCCGGATGTGTTTTTCTTTTTCGGGCCCTTCGTTTTTTCGTTTTTCCGCGGTCTATCTCTACTCTCATTTTCCATTGCGAATGATTTCGGATCATTCGAACCATTGCTATCATTTCGACCGGTTTCATTGTTGTCCTGTGCGGCCTGTAATGCATTACCCCTTTCGGAAAGGTCATCGTCCATTTCCGAATCGTTTAGTGTCTGATCCCCGTTAGACCCGTTGTCCTTTATCAATTCAACTCTGATTTTTTTTCTCGGGCGCCGTTTTTTCGGTCCATTTACTTTCTCTTCTTTGCTCTCACTTGTAATACCCTTTGATCCGTTTCCATTCTCTTCCCGAGTTCCGGAAGAATCGTAGTTTAATTCATTTTGTTTACTCTCTTCCATTGTAACTTCATTCTCGATCTGAGAAGAATCGGAATTATTGTGAGTTTCTCCCATTAGATTTCTCCATTTATCTTATTTCATTATTTTGGACTGCATAGCTATTTGATTAACAGGGTATAACGGACGTTTAGAAGTTTTGATTGATACGTAACTATAGTCCCTCGATAAATCCCTGTCAAGTCGCTTTACGCAGTATATGTTCTTCGATTAAAAGCAGTCCTGTGACAACTGCACGCCGTCGAACCATCTCCCGGGGGCCGAAAAATCTATATTCATACGCGGTCACATCTTCTTTGTCCGCAATACCGAAAAAAACCGTCCCAACCGGTTTATCAGGTGTTCCACCTTCAGGCCCCGCTATCCCGGATACGGAGAGAGCAATATCTGCACCTGAGATTCTTTTAACACCGGAGACCATTTCCCGGACAGTTTCGGCAGAAACCGCCCCATGCGCCTCCAACGTCTTCCTGTTTACTCCTAAAATCTTCTGTTTCGCCTCATTTGCATAGGTGACCAGCGTGCCCCAGAACACCTCGGAACTTCCCGCACTATCGGTCAGCAGTTTCCCAATAAAACCGCCCGTGCAAGATTCAGCAGCAGCAACCGTTTTTTCCTCTTTTTTTAACAATCCAATAATGTGCTCGGGCAGTAAAATATCACCCTTACGGATCTTTTCACCTCCGAACTGCTCTCTGCACTGTTCGAACAGTTTCTCGAGTTCAGCCTGCGTATCGTTAAAAAGCGTAAATACCACCCGAAACGGTTCTGCCCGGGTACTCCATTTAACACTTCCACATGCATGATCGAGCAATGCTTGCTCGAGAGTCGATTCAGGTATCAAAAAGCTGGATGCTTGCAGCGTATCCGAGGGCGAAACACCGGTAAGCTGTTCGAGCTGCGGAAGCACCTCGTTTTCAAACATCGATTTCAATTCACCGGGAGGTCCGGGTAAAGCAAAAAGTAGGGTCCCGTTAATAGTGCCCCAAAAACCCGGGGCAGTGCCTTTACTGTTATGTAAAAGCGTAAAACCCTCCGGGACGAATGCCTGTTTTCTGTTCGATTCGGCAATAGTACGTCCCTTAAACCGTTTTTCCAGCCCTTTCCATATCGATTCAACAAAAACAAGCCTCTTATCTGCTACTTCGGCGGTCACTTCCCTGGTCAAATCATCGGAAGTTGGACCTAACCCTCCGGTAATAAAGACGACCGCGAAATGCCCGATCATCGCCTGCAATTCGGTCTTTATTGCGTAGAAATCATCCGGTAACAGGGTTATTTTCTCGGTTTTTATCCCGCGTTCTTTTAAAAAGGATGATAAGTATCTTCCATGGGCATCCTGAACAATACCTTCGACGATTTCATTACCTACCGAAAGGATGCCGGCTTGTATTGGTCTTTCAGACACTCTCTACCGTTTCTTTCAATTTTTCAACAGGCTGTGAAAAAATATCTACTTTTTCAGGATTTTGGATCATTTCGCATTTTCCTTCGAAAACAACACCATCCGCTATCCGAAGCTTTCTCGTTTTTATATTTCCATAAACTTGGCCGGTGGCGAGCATTTCCAGTTTTTCGGTTGCTTCGATGTTGCCATGTATGACACCGCCGATAACAATTGACCCTACCGTGATGTCGGCCTTTACATCTGCACCTTCATCTACATAGAGGAACCCGGTGCTCTCAATTTTTCCGGTAAACTCTCCGTCGATCTTCAAGGAGGTTTTAAACCGCATAGTTCCGTCAAAACTAGTGGAGCGGCCCAAGGTTGTCGTTAATTTATCAATTCCCTTGTGGTCACTATTTTTAGCCATTCTCTCCCTCACTTAGTCTTCATAACAAAAACACCGTCCCAGTCTTCGGGTGGCGGATTTTCGATATAGTGTTTGCATCTCGCGTAGTAAACTTTAGAAGGTCCGTCATCGGCATCTACTTTCAGTGCTTCGGCAAAATAATTTTTTGCCTTTTCAAATTCCATCAATTTATAGTTTTTTCTTCCCTCAGAAAAGAGCTCGAGCACTTTTTTTTTCTCTTCGGTAATCATCCTGACACTCCATCCAGCTTTTCAACCTGCTGTTTCCAGTTTGAAAACTGTTTTTGAAATTTATCTTCCAAATCTTGAAGCAGATGTTCCGAAGCTTTTACCTCTTCTCCCGCCTTTTTAAGCTCTTCTATCTCATCCTCCAAACCGCCGAGCGTAGCCAATACTTGTTCGCACTCGCCTATGACCAGTTCGATAAAAGATTCCACCGATTGTTGTTCTCCGTTTTTCATTCCCTTCGCACTGTTGAGCAGCTCCAGTACCGGTCTTCGGAGGTGCTGGGTAAAATATATAAGAGAATTATTGAGAGATTGTATAAGTGCTATTCTCCGTTCTTTTACCACTACCTGTTTCTGTAATTCACGATTGTGCAGTACGGCTTTTATTCGCGCCAAAACTTCCGAAAAATTAAACGGCTTCGTGATGTAGTCTTCGATTCCTAACTCAAACCCTTCGACTTTGTCCTTAACATCATCCATTGCCGAGAACATGATAATTGGAATGTCTTTATAATCCTTCCATTCTTCGGAATGTTTCAACAGTTTTGTCACTTCCCACCCGGTACGTTTCGGCATGATATTATCGAGCATAATAATATCCGGGTTGAACTCTTTGACACGGTCTAAAGCGGCTTCTCCGTCTTCGGCCATGTCAACTTCGAAACCGAGTTTACTGAGCATAACATCGAAAAAATCGAGGTTTATCTGTTCATCGTCAACAATCAATATACGGGTTTTTTGTTCTTCCACTTCATTACCCTCTCGGCCCATTTTGTATCACTTCCCGTAAATTGTCAATTCCACTTTCGGCGGATAAGAGCACGAACTATTCCAAAAGAGATTAAAGTGAGCGCAACACCAATCGACATAAGTCCGAACCAGTCTCCAAATAGGGTATACAGCGTATTTTTCCGAGTGTATACGGGCACCTCACTAATCATATAGCCTTCGACAAATGGAGCTAATCTATCAGTAATCTTCCCGTTCGGATCGATCGTGCAGGTAATGCCTCCGTTCGTACTGCGCACTACAGAACGTTTGTTCTCGACAGCGCGGAAAACGGACATTCCCATATGCTGCATCATAGCAGCGACTAAAAAAGACCACGAATCGTTGGTAAGATTGACGATTACCTCTGCACCGTTTAGTACAAACTCTCTCGATATATAGCCGAATGTATCTTCGAAACAGATAGGAGTCGAAAACTTTACACCGTCCGCTTCGAAAACGGTGAACTCCTCACCTTTTTCCCAAAAATGGGTGTCGGCGCTCTTTAACCAGTTATATATGCCCGGAAGCTGTTTTTCGAAGGGAAAATTCTCCGTAAACGGTACGAGATGCACTTTCCTGTACCGTTCGATTAGTTCCCCCTCCTCGAAAAGAAGAGCCGCATTGTAATCGATCCTCTCAATCCCACCGACCTTTTTTAACTGCCCATCATCATTGCCGATTACATACGGCACGGGTTGACGGGCCAAGAAATCCAGCAGCCGTTTTACCAAATTGTACGAGTTGCGGTTCTGCCGATATCGCGTGTGAAAATCGATTGCCGGAACAAACGCTGTCTCCGACCAGATGACGACATCCGGATTATCTTCCATTGCCTCTCTACTCAACCGGACCAGAATATCTAGAGAATCTTCGTAGTTATGTTTCCAGGGATCGACATTATGCTGAATGCTTGCTGTACGCCAGGAAGGACTATCGGTATAGTCTACCTTCGCAGCCATACCGTAGATAATCGCCCCGATAAACAATGCCCCGAACAGTAGTGCTTCAATGGAGTGTCTACGAAAAAAGTGAGAAACCTCCCTCCTTCCGTTTTTCAAAGCATTTCCCAGAAAAACAGACGGAAACACGACAAAAAGAGTAACGCCCCATATACCGGCAAGGGAGGCAACCCGAGCAAGAGGAAGAAAGAGATATTGAGAATATCCCATTACCCCATATGAATAACCGAGAAACCCCCTCGTCCGCAGATATTCAAATGCCAGCCATAGTGATAGTTGCACAAGATATCCGTACGAAGGAAAGAGCTTGTCCGCTGTCTTTAGAAGCGGAAAGAGGAGCAGAAAATAAAAACCGTAAATGGTTGGGACAATTATTAACGCTAAGGGATGAAATTTGAGAAGCCAAAAATTGAACAGAGCATAGGAGGCATAACCGTAGAAAATACCATAGAGAAAGACCCTGAAAAAGCCGGCGCGGTGAATAACGATAAAGACCGGCAGCAGGGCTATGAAACCGAGAGGGAACCATCCCCAGACGGAAATAAAATTGGGAAATGAAAGAGCAAACAATACCGAAGAAAGAGCTAAAAGCCCTATTTCGATAAGAATTGAGATAATATGTTTTTGCTGATCGTTTTCTCGTAGCTGCTGTTTCACTGTTGCAGAAGAAGGCATCTTATTTCCGAAGGGCCCAGACCTTTTTTTTCAGTTCTCTTCCGGGGCGGAAAACCGCTACTCCATGGTTTTCCACGCTGACAATTTCCCCGGTCTTCGGATTTCTTGCCTTTTCACGTCCTTTACGGGTCTTCACCTCGAAAGTTCCAAACCCGCGTAGTTCTACCACGCGGTCATCGAGTAGTGCATCTTTGACTTGAAGAAGCATCTCATCGATCACCTTGTGAATATCTTTCCTGTTGATTTTTACTTTCTCATAGATGTTCTCAATTATCTCAGCTTTCGTAAGTTTACTATTCTCCACTCTCTCATTTCCCATTCTCTAAACTCATTACTTTATCCGGTAGCTGCATGATTCATTTGATTTAACCGTTTGTGGAGGTGCGATTTCTTTCGAGCTGCATTGTTCTTGTGGAAAACACCCTTCCCGGCTGCCGAATCGAGCAACCCGGAAACCAGTTTAAATTGTGTTACAGCTTCATCCTGTTTGTTTTCATCAATGATCGAAAGAAGCTTTCTCGTCTCAGTGTGAATCTTGCTTTTTACCGCTTTGTTGCGTTTTCTCCGCTTTTCGTTCTGCCTGTTCCGTTTCTCAGCAGATTTTATATTGGCCACTGTATCAACCTCCGCATTGTAGTCTCTTTCTCTTTAGAAGAATGACGATAACAAATAATTCTTTTTGAGTCAAGTATTTGTACTGTTAAATATAACTTTTGTAAAAAACAAACGTTTTTTACTGATTTTTACTTGAAGGCCGGTAATGTATACTGCACATATGAGAAGTACAAGGGCTGTCCCGAAGGACGGCCCTACGATTTTCTACCGGAAATCCCTCGGGCGTCTCTCACGGCGCTTGCACTTATCGCATTCTGCTATATTTTTTAATTTACCGCTCGTGAAAATCGATTTCATTTTGACTTCTCCCCCGCAGGGACATGTAAACTTCTGCGCGCCACTTGCGGTTCGGGCATTCTTGCTTATTTGACCCATACTTTATCTCCTTATCTTATGAGTTATGACTGTTTGTTATTTTAAAAATCAGCCCAAAATATACTAGTATTGTCAGTTTCGGTCAATAGTAGTATTAATTTTCCATTGTCTGCTTTGATTATCGTATGAAAAAGAACAGAACGGCAAATCCTGATAACTTCCGTCATTACCGCTTAATTTTATCCGTTTTGAAAGGATATTGACATCCGTTACCCGATAAGTACAGTTTTGATG
>CAZQKT010000054.1:15379-21655 GCA_964594055.1 uncultured Spirochaetales bacterium | reverse complement strand
TAAAAAAACGGACCATGACTTCACTTACCTGGTCAAATTTTCATTACGTCTCACGGGAAAGACGCTCACTTTACATCACGAATCATCGCGATATCACTCTCGATTCCGCTTTTCTCTGCTATATTATCATGCTCAATAAACTGACAACGCCGGAGATCGCCTTTGGTGATAACCTTTTAATGAACGAACTGGTTGCAAAAATCATTCGAATAAACAAGAGTTTCATCGTTAAGCGTAATCTTCCCATGAGAGAACAGTTGCAGCAGTCACTTCATCTCTCTGAGTATATCTGGTACACGTTGGATAACAACCGATCGATTTGGCTCGCCCAACGGGGAGGGAGGGCAAAAGACGGTGATGACCGGACGGAATCATCAATTATAAAAATGCTCTACCTGTCCCAACGGAAAGGCGGAGAGTCATTTTCCGAGTTTATAAACTGGTGCAATATCGTTCCCGTGGCTATTTCTTACGAACTCGATCCCTGCGATGAAATAAAGGCGAGAGAAGTCTATTCGGTAAAAACAACCGGGTCCTATGAGAAGGGTGAGCGAGAAGATCTCATCAGTATTCTCAGGGGGATCAATTTCCCCAAAGGGCGTGTCCACTATTCGTTCTGTCCGCCGCTTTACGGAGAATGGGAGTCGGCCAAACAGGTGGCGGAAGAAATCGACCGCAGAATCATCATGAATTATCACAACTGGCCGACGAACTATATCAGTTATGATCTTCTGTTCGAAACCGATAAATATGCGGATACATATACAGCAGTCGAGAAGGAAAAGTTTCTCTCCCGGTTTTCAAAGGTAAAAGATGATATATTTAAAACAGTTCTGGAAATCTACGCCAGGTCTATTATAAATCGTGAAGCATTCGCCGAAGGATAGATCTTCCTCCACATTCCCACTCATTATTATCGATACGCTGGTGCCCTCTAAAGAGAAGGAGAAGCTTACTAAGCTTCTTTGCAGTATAAAGACGAGAGACAGCAGGAAAAACCGTATGCCTCCTGTACCTAAAAAGCTCGATCTCTACCCGGTACATACAACGGTAACTGTACATCATCAACGGTACAGAGAAAACGGAAGCCTGGAATTATCGATAAAAGGGGCGGCAAAGAAAAAAATAAAGCCCGGTATGGTGCTTATTCCTCAAAATAACAGAGTTGAAACCGCCCGCAGGATATGGCTGCTGCCGTGTTTTGCGGAACATATCAACAGTGTGGGAGGTGGTGATTATCATGTGTACTCTTCACACTTTCCTGTTACCGGAAAAGAAGGAAAGTCCGGGAAACGGGTAGATGTCGTGCCGTTGAAACGAATTGTACGAATAATTTCAGACCAACCGCTGTTTTTTCAACCCGCAGACCCGGTTACCCTTAGGCATTTCGATGAAGAGCGCGGGCCACTGGCGATGAAGTGGCTTGCCGGGGGCCCTCTCTCTGTCGAACAGGAACAAGCGTTGGACCGTGCGGCTTCTTCTCTTTTCTGCAGCTCTCCGTTAAAGCAATTTTTTGCTATAATCTGTAAAGTCCGGGGATGGGTGCCGTCAGGGGGCGTCTCTTTAAAACACGAAAACGCAGATGTGATGGAACTTGGTGCGTACTGGGTAGAGAATAGTTTTTTTAAGAAGATAGAACGGTTTCTCAAAACACGAGCTTCTGTTGAGGGAGGTATAAAAGAAGAGGATGCTGCCCAAGAACTATCCGTTCCCGAAAAACTGCTCGACGAATTTGTCCGGCACCGGATAGATAAGGGCGGTTTTTCAATTCGTAAAACTTTTGGATATATCGTCAGTATGGAAGCGGGAAAAAAAGCACCCCTCTCCCCAATGACGCAGAAACTACTCACCGATCTCAAAGAGCGGGGTGCTGCCGGTGTGTTTCTTTCGCAGATACGGGATTCCCGAGTTGCAGAGCAATACTATAATCTTATTCGAATGGATTTAGTTATTATGCTTTCCGATCAATTAATCTGCCATCGGGATGTCTATAACGACCTTTCCCGGCAGGCTGTAGAAAAAATCCGAAAGCATGGGCCGGTTTCGATAGCAGAGTTTAAAAACTTGTGGGGTATTAGCAGAAGGTACTGCCTTCCCCTCTTAGAGAGAATGGAACAAGAGACTATACTAGCGAGAAGACCCAATAATACATTCGATGCGGGAAAGGGGGGCGGGTGAAACGTGTAAGACCGGTAGCTGCGGTGATGATCGGTTTTATTCTTCTCTTCGCCGGGTGCAGTGAGGAGCCCCCCCGTATTATTCAGATATTTCATCAGATAAACGTGGTAAAAGATCTGCAGCAACAAGATACTTACCCGCAGCTATCCCTTTTCGTCCATACCGAAGATGATGACGGCACCGATGATATTGAATCGATTTATTTCATCGAAGATGAAAACGAGCTGTTCTGGAGACTCGACGATCAAAACTGGGAGAGCTTTGAGGAGCAGGGGGAGTTTTGGGTCGGGACCAACCGGATTGTTATGAATGATTATTCTCCGCTGCCCTGGGGTGACTATAGGCTGCTCATCATTGACGCTGCCGGGGAACGGGACGAGCGGGAGATTTACCTTGCGAAACCGGAATACATGCCGGAAGAAATCGAATTTCCCGAAGTGACCGTAGAAAACGGGAAGGTAACGGTAAGCGGGGGGGAGCAACAGCGGACGTACTGGATTGTCCGTGAAGACGGGCGGCTAATAAAAACCGTAAAAACTACGGAACCTACTATATCGATCACGACACTGACCGGGTCCTCTGAAGAGGAGGCGAGAGAACCATTCGCGTTTTACATGTATATCTATGATTCCGCACTCGGTATCGGAAAGATAATCGGACCGTTTTATTTTTGAAACAGCTGCCGTACTGTATCTTTTATTTTCTCCCACACTCCTTTGCCGTACTGTGCTGAGAAATCCTGAGTAGCTCTCTGAATGGAAAACCCCTCGCCGTATTTTTTCTTGAGCTCGTCCCAGTGTTTTACAATCCAAACGTAGAGGTCTGCTTGGGTACGTCCGGGAAAACGGGAAAGAATGTTTTCTGTTTTTATTGTGACGATAATCGGGAGAAACACCGTATCATGCCAAGATTTTGCGGCGTCGAGAAAGGTAATCTCTTCTTGCCTGTTTTCATTGAGAAAATACTTGTGTCCTTCGATATGTTTTTGGATTTCATCGTAACGGCCGGTTGCGGAGAACACCAGTTCATCTCTGTCGATTACTTTATCGAGTTCCGTCGCTTCGAAAAACTTGTCCCGTTCATAGAGTATTACCTTTTTTTTCAAGTCTTCTTTGGTCATAGCGGGATCGAATTGCAGTTCGGAATTAAGAGAGATTACCTCTGCATCAATCGCTTCCACTCCCTGAGAGACGGCAACAGAAACCCGGTGGTTTCCGTCCCGAACAAAATAAACACCTCCGATTTCATACAGCTTTATCGGAGGGAGGATAATATCTTTGAGATGGGCCTCATCAACATTTGTCCATCGCGTTTTGGTGTGACTGTGCCTAGGCAGAAACGCCTTGTTGAAATCACGGTATCTTCCCTCACTCCCTACTATTTTGGAAACCGGCACTACTTTAATTCCTCTATAGCTTTCTCCCCTCGGTTTGATGAGATCTTTGACATCATCAAAAGAGAGCAGTTCCTGGCGGGTCGGATTGAACAGGCTGAATATAGTTCCGAATAGTTCCTTCGTACGGGCTTTATTAAAATCTTCATTCGCCTGTGCGCTGTAGTACGATCCTTTCATTTTTTACCTCAAACTCAATTAAAATATGGGAAAATGCATTGATGACCGTTGTCTCATCATAGGTTGATTTTCTCTTCGCATTCATATCATACAGATGAATATGACCGTGGATAAGAAAAGCCGGCTTAAACTTCCGCATGAACCAAAGAAATGATTTAAATCCGCGGTGACAGAGATCATTTGGATTATCGTGAATACCGAACGGAGGAGCATGGGTCAGCAAGATATCAATATATCTGCCGTGGACTATTTTGTTCCACAAGAGCCTCGGGGCCAATTTCAGTATTGTTAAAAACATACCGACATCCGTATACTGGTTCTCACCATCGTTGTATCGCATGCTCCCGCCTAGACCCGCAATAAGAATGTTGCGTACCTTTTTTATTTTTCCCCCGATGTATATAGACCCATACGTGTGCCGGATAATCTTGGAAGTTGCTACGATGGAATAATCATCCCGAAAGCCTCTCTTGAAATAGCTGAGTTCTTTGAGATGGTGATTGCCGAATACAAAGAGAAGCGGTTTATTGAGGGAACTGACGATAAAACCGTAATACTCCATGGGGAGGTCGCCCGCGCCTAACACCATATCTACATCTTTGAACCTGCTTTTTACCGTATTGGTGTACACGAGTGGGTCCCTTTGATCGGCAACGCAAAGAATCTTCATACGTTATGAGGCGGGTTCTGCCTTTTTCAAATACTGCTGAAGTTTATCCACATCGATGAGATCGACCGGTCGAGATTCTGCGAACTCCTGGGCCTTTCTGGAAAAGTTCGAACTCGAGAAGACCATTCCCCTGGTAACACTTATCTTTTTCATCTCCTCGTGCATCGACCGGACGGTTGATTCCGGTATGAGATCGGGTGTTCGCAGGAATCGGAGTAATTTGGGCATCTTCCGGGCAGCACGCCATTTGGAATTGCTTTCTACTGCAATAATTTGGCAGCCGTTGGGGATGTCCGTTACATCCCGAATAGAGAGGTCGAGTGAGGCAGCAATGCCTTTGCAGATTTCGTGAAACTCCTCCAAGGATGCAGTAAGGTAATCTTTTACTCTGTCATCTTGGCGGAGATCTTGATATTGGCTCAGTTTCACCGCTACGTCTTTAAAGTTGGATTTCTTGGCATATACTTTTTCCCAATTCTCGATCGCTTTGTCGATGTTTCGGAGCTTTTCGTAGCAGAGACCTAAGAAGTAATACGCATATATTGCTTCATTCGACCCTTCGCTTTGAGGCAGTTTTACCGCACGCTCCAGTTCGGAAACGGCATGTTCAATATTATTCATGCTCATATAGCAAACACCGCGCTCGATGAGAGATTTTAATTTCTGTTCCGGGTCTCGCTGGGATTTCTCAAATGCGTGAAGGGCACCGATGTAATCGTGGTTCTCCTTTAGAAGCCTTCCGATGTAAAAGTATGCTTTGAGATTATCCGGGTTTATCTTGATCGCTTTTTCAAGCTCATCTTTTGCTTCGACCGGTTTTTTCGCCCGGTAGAGCAGCATGCCCAGCTTATAATGGGCAAATTTATGTCGCGGTTCGAGTTCGATTGCTTTTCTGTAATAGTTGATGGCCTTTTCGGTCTTATTCCTGTCTTCGAACAGATTTCCCGATTTATAGTAAAGGTCTCCGTTCGTCGGGTCTTTTTTGATGAGGAGCAGATATTCTTTTAAAGCTTCTTCGGGCTGATTGAATTTTTGGTAAAGAGCTGCTATCTTTTCCCTAAAGTGAGTTTCCGGACACAGGGCACTAAAACTACCGATTTGGTTTACCGTTTTCAGCTCCATCAACGCAAGCTCATCTCTGTTTTCAGCGAGATAGACCAGTCCGAGAAGGTAATGGGCTTCAAAATTACGCGGTTCTTTAGCGACAATTTGTTTAGCGGAGCGTATGACGGTACCGGTCTTACCCTGCTTGATCATGTCCGCTAATGTTACCATCTTTTTTGGGGCGATAATTGTTTTGAGCACGAAAAAGGTTATTAAACCTAATGCTGCGCCGAGTATTATAATGAGTATGATGACAGACGACATCGTTATCTCCAACAGTAAGATTAAATAGTTTTTTCTATACTGTCAAACCTAGGAGGTTAAAAATACTGCATCTATGAGAAAATTGCTTTTCTTTTTCTTTTTTATCATGTTTACAGGGGCACGTATAGTATCCCTCAGTTTTTTTGAAGAGGGGGAGCGGTTGTTTTTGGATAATAAGCCGGGAGAGGCTCTGGAAATGCTCGAAGCGGCCCTCGCGGAAGGATCTGAGAATGAAAAATTATATGTATATCTCGGTATTATCTATGAACAACTCGAACTGCATGAAAAAGCGGTTTCCATAATGGAAGTCGGGCTTAAAACAGCAAAAGACAGCAGACATACATTACTGTTCAATATCGGCAATAATTTGTTTGCCCAGGACAAACAAGAGCAAGCGGAACAACGGTATACCGAAGCGATTGAAGTAAACGGAAGTATGGCCGAGGCGTAGATCGGAAGAGCACACGTCTGAACTCCAGTCACGTGA
>CAZQKT010000054.1:0-15369 GCA_964594055.1 uncultured Spirochaetales bacterium | reverse complement strand
GGCCGGCGCATGGCCGAGGCGTATCTGAACCGGGCAAATACCCGTGTTGCTCTCGAAAAATATCCCGGTGCAATTGCTGATTATACGGCATATCTTTCGTTGCGTCCTTCCGCTCCTCAGAAAGAAAAAATTGAAAAGATAATCGAACTGTTAAAACAGTCAATTGCTGAAAAGGAGAGAAAAGAAAGAGAAGCGGAACTGCAGCGTATCGAAGAAGAGAGAAAGCGGAAAGAGGAAGAGCAGCGCCGCCTCGAAGAAGAGAAAAGACGGCAGGAAGAAGAGGCCCGTAAAAAAGAAGAAGAACGGAAGAGAAAAGAAGAGGAAGAGAGAAGAGAAGAAGAGGAGAGAAGGAGGCAGGAGGCCCTGCTCGAAGAGGTGCTCAACTCTCTCGAAACTTCTTCGCAGGAAACCACGAGCAAATCCGCGGATTCCGAAGATATCGAAGATTTCGACCTCGATCTGGAATTAGAAGAATAACCGGGAGGATATACTCTATGGATACGAAAAAGATTCTTATCATCGCGGCAGCGGTGATATTGGCAGCCGGACTCATTACCGGCGGAATACTGCTTTTCACGGGCGGAGGAGCAAAGAAAGGGGAACAGGCCGACGAACCGGCCGGCGAACAGGTAGACGGTGCTGCTGCAGAAGATGCGGCCTCCTCCGGCACAGCCGACGATGCAGTCCGTCAAAACACCCTAAAGCTCGCCCGTGATTATATGGAAAGCGGTGAATATCAGAGGGCGTTGGACTTGCTCGATAATCTGCTCATACAAAATGCTGCTGATACTGAGGCAAAAAAACTTCGAGACGAAATAATCCGGGAAAAACGGGAAAAAGAAGATGAAGCCCGCCGGGCGGAACGTGCCGAGCAGAAAGAGTTGAGCGAGAGTCTGAAAGAACTCGGGAGCAGCCTCGAGGAGAGTTCCAAGACAGAAGAGAAGAGTGTTGCACTGCGGGAGAAAACCGAGCGGGAGAAAGAAGAAGAACGCCGCCGGCTCGAAGAGCTTAGCCGGGAAGAACGGGAGAAAGCGGAGAAGGCCCGCAGTATGATCGAGCAGGGTGTACAGCTTTTGTCACAGGAACAATACGATAAAGCACGGGACAAATTCGAACAGGCCATCGAGCTGCAGCCTGATTCCGGCGAAGCATATGCCCGTTTAGGAGAATCGTACTTTCTCGAAGACAGCAACGATCCGTCAAACGTTCAAAAGGCGGTGAGCAATTCCAATAAAGCGATAGAGAAAGACCCCAATCTTTGGATTCCTCATAATACGCTCGGTCAGGTGTATATGGAAGCAAAGAACTATGATAATGCTATTCGGGAGTTCAAAGAGGCATCGCGTCTTAATCCTGAAGATTATCTCATTCTCTATAACCTTGGACTGGTCCAGTACCGGGTAGAACAGTATCGCAAAGCGCTGGGCTCTTTTGAGAGTTGTGTGCACCAGAATCCCAACTTTGAGAAGGCACATTACCGTATGGGGAAATGTGCGGAAAAACTCGGCAATACATCGAAGGCACTCGTGGCGTTTCAACGGGCAGTCGAATTGGACGGGGAGTTCGACTTGGCATATTATGAAATTGGAGAGATCAATCGGAAACAAGGTGCTTTAGACCGGGCAGAAAAAGCTTATAAGAACGCGCTTTCTATCAATCCTGCCCAGCCTGCCTATCATATTCAGCTCGGCACGGTTTATTTTCGCCAAACTGAGTATGCAAAAGCCGAGCAGCAGTTCAAACAGGCGCTGATTCAGCGTCCCGATATCGCGGAGCTCAACTACAATATGGCCCAAGTCAAATTGAGGCTCAACAAGTACAACGACGCGCTCGAATACGCTGCGAAAGCGATAAAACTGCGGCCGGAGGCCTCCTATCTGTTTACATTCGGTGAGGTGAATGAAGCATTGGGAAATACTGATGGGGCAATCCAGGCGTATCAGCAGGCCATGAAAAAGGAACCATCCTATACAAAACCACGAATTAATCTCGGTAAGATGTATATCGAACAGGAGCGCTACGACAAGGCTTTGGAACATCTCCTTATTGCCTACCGGCAAGACCGCGATTCGCTGGAAGTGAACAATAACCTCGGCACTGTTTATCTTCACCAGGACCTGTATTCGGAGAGCATTACACATTACTTAAAAGCGGTCGAGCACGCGCCGAACGATGCGGAAATCAGGTATAACCTTGCTCTCGCTTATATTAAAAACGAACAGTTTCGTGAAGCACAGACCGAACTGACAAAAGTAATAAGAATCGCCCCGCAATACTGGGACGCCTATTATCAGCAGGGACTTCTTATGATTAAGGCGGGAAACACCGAGGGGGCCAAGAAGCTTTTCGCCACACTTCTAGAAAAGAAGCCTGATTACAAACACCGCGAAGAGATCGAGAAAATCATCGCCGATTAGCATCGGCCTACAAAATAAAACAACTCCTCTCTGGTAACTGCATACCAGACGGGTCTTCCGTGAGGGCATCTGCTGTTCTCTAAGGAGAACACATCGTGTATCAGCTGCCGGGCGAAATCAGGAGCAACAACCTCCCCGTCTTTTACCGCGGCTTTGCATGAAATATCTGCGTAGAGCGTTGTTTCGAGTTTGTCCGGCTCTATGAGGGCATGTTTTATCATTGTTACAATATCCTGTTTGGGGGCAGAGGGGGGAAGCGCGGTAACCTCCCATTGGTTTCCTTTCACTTTGGAAACTGCTATCCCGCCGGTTTTTAGTCTATAGGTAGTAAGTTCGAGTATCCCGTTTTCATACTCATTGACGGAAAACGGTATGGGAATGAGGAGGTGGTTTGATTCGGTTTGTTTCGAGATCAATTTTTCGTAGATTATACGTTCATGTGCGGCGTGCTGATCGATAATGTAAAAAGTCTCTCCATATTCGGCAAGGAGAAAAAGGTCAAAAATTTGACCGTGATAAATAAAATTCTCAGATACGGTCGAAATGGGGGGAGGAGAGGGCGAGGGCGGACCGGGCCGCACCGGAGTACCGGATGCACTGCCGTACTCCCCTTTTTCGCTAAAAAGAGACGCCCGGGCCGAATGGACACTCTGCCCCCCGCCGGTAACGGTTACATTGTACCGGGTGAGTGCTTGTTTTATCGTGACCCCGATATCGTGGTGTACCTTCTGAGCATCTTTGAACCGGGCCTCCTTTTTGGCAGGATGGATATTGAAATCGATTCGGTCGGGGGGAAGGGAAATGAAAACGAAACAGATGGGAAAACTGCCTCCGGCAATGTGGTGAGAAAATCCGTACTCAACAGCCTGAATGAGCGAATAGTCGAATACCCGCCTTCTGTTAGCGTAAATCTGGATTAACTTCCTGTCATGACGGGTTATCTCCGGCCGTGCCCCTACTACGGTTATTGTGTAATCGTCACCGCTGTTGCCGAAGGCCTGTTCAAAAAGATGCTCCCCGGATACCGCGGAAGCATGGACTGCGGCGACCCGCTCTAAGAGGCTTGCCTCAGCAGTGGACGGCAAGACCGATTTTACATCCCCGTCTGTGATAAAACGAAAAGCTACATCCGGGAACGGCAGTACTTTTTCAAAGAACACGGTACGACACTGGGATGTTTCGCTCCGTGTAGTTTTTAGAAAACGTCGCCGTGCAGGCAGAGAATAAAATAAATCTTTTACCTCGACGATGGTGCCTTCTTTTCCCCGGGAGGGGGCAAGGGTTTTCTTTTTCCCGTTTTCAACTGTCAGCCGATAGGCGGTTTTCTCGTATGCGGTCTTGCTGATAACTTCGAGACGGGAACAGGCGGCAATACTCGCCAAGGCCTCGCCCCGAAATCCCAGGCTCGATATGGTGAGAAGATCATCCTCGTGCTCGATTTTACTTGTTGCATGGGGCTGCCAGCACAATTCGAGGTCTTCTCTGTCCATGCCCGCACCGTTATCAACGACACGGATGCGGGAGACACCGCCGTCTTCGATCGAGACGGTTATCTCCCCCGCTCCTGCATCGAGAGCATTATCGAGCAGTTCACGTACGACCGCAGCGGGCCGGTCAATTACTTCACCCGCTGCTATTTTCTGAGCAACAGAATCCCGCAAGATTTTGATCCTGCGGGATTCATCGGATGTAGTATTCATGCTAAAAACTTATTCTTGTCTCGAAACTCACAGACGGGTTAATCTGAGGAATGTCCGGATTATTAGGATTGGGAATGACTTCTCCCCGGTCATTATAGGCGATGTTTGTCGCAACCAATAACGCGAGATGGATTATATCGGTTATCGGATATACCAATTCTGCTTCGAGGGTCGTATGTGCATCAAAGAGGGTAAGATTCCCTTTCCCTAGCAGGGTTGGGGCAAACTTCGTGCGGTTATAGGTAACAGAGCCGTAGAGCCCGATGACGGGAATTACCTTTGGTTTTATACCGAGTACCAGATGAAAAAAGTCATCATCACTGGTGGTAACCGTACCGTCTTCAATAGCCCAGGGCCAGAAATAACCCCCCTCGAGATACACCT
Organism: uncultured Spirochaetales bacterium; assembly: GCA_964594055.1. GTDB lineage: Bacteria > Spirochaetota > Spirochaetia > SPDA01 > CAZJBZ01 > CAZKZZ01. Next base: position 10,868 of record CAZQKT010000054.1, on the reverse strand, counting down.
TATCTGCGAAGGTAACACCAAGTTCCCCGTAGATGCCCATGGTTATTGTATCGTATTCGGAATCGTCCGGATTGTTCAGATAATCGGCCAGCTTTTTTACATAGTGACCGCGTGTGCGGTCATAGGTGGCATTGAAAAAACTCGGTCGGAAAATACCGTCTGCATACCGATATTCGAGCCGGTAATCCAGAACAAAAAGAGAGCCGAAAATACCGGTTGCAAACCCGTAATTATTCAGTTTATCAAAAAAACTACCTTCTCTATTCGGATCGAACAGCGCCTGAGTTGCCCAGCCCGCCTCGATCGTTTCTTCCGTGTCGGGACCACTGTATGGTTCCCGGTAGTATGGAAGCATGCCCGCCACATCCCCGAAAAGAATGAGTGAAAACGGATCGCTTTCGATAATTGGAAAATCGACATCGAAAGCGGCAGTGAGAAAGAGGGGGTCCCCGTATACATTCTCTTCTCCTGTCTGTTCATCTACAGGAAGAGATTCGGAAGGCTTAAGGTCCAAAATCGAAGAAAGACCTATGGCCATGGGAAAGACTTGATGTGCCGGACGGAAGTATACTCTTCCTCCCATAATCTGCGGATATGCAAGATCGTTTACAACCGATTCTATTCCGAAGGCATTGAGGTCGAGTCCGAGGTTGAAACCGATTCTCCGTAGTGCGGGAAAATCATGATCGTTTGAATAGTTGTACATCAGTATTCCGTGGCCCACGGTGAGGTTGTCCAGGTTTCCGATCTTAAAGAAGAAGGGATCGCGCTGCTCGGCAAACTCTATAGAGTGGATTTTTAAAGCCAAATCGATGAGAATATCCGAGATGACAGGCCATGTACCTGTATGGTCCGTCCCGAAGGACCACTCGTTATTTCCTTTCGGCCTGTACCAGTCTCCCGGATCGAGGAGGTTCGTATTGTAAATAACGGGAAGATAAAACCGCATTCTCAGCTTCCCGATCTCGAAATGGGGCTGAATGACTGCCTTCCCGTAAGTGTTCCCGTTTATGCTCAGTGCCCCCACTTCCATACTCATAAATTGACCGAGAAAATCGAACACAGGTTCGAGCACACTCGGCTGTTCTTCGGGTGTCGGTGTGGGCTCTTCCGGCACATCGGGTGTCTCTGCCGTCTCTACCGGTTCTTCCGGCCCTTCAGCCGACTCCTCGGCAGGCTCTTCGCTTTCCGGTCCTTCTTCAACCCCTTCATACCCGGGAACATCCCCGGGGTCGACCTGTTCGAACTGCAGTTCATCAAACATCGCTTCGAGCTGCCCGGGGGGAAGGGCAAAAGGTTCAAAGTTTTCTGCAAACACGTCGGCAACGTGACCATCAGAGATGGTAATCGTCTCTCCGGTCTCGATGCTGATAAACTCGATCTCTCCGCTTAAGCACGCTGCGGCATCACGTTCACCGGGGATTACCTCCTGGCCGAACTCCGTACCCCGTACTCCGCAGACGGCGGACGGGGTGCGGATCGAGTAGTTATGCGCCCTGTCTTCAGAGCCGGCGGCGACTGCCCGTATTTTACCCTGGAGAAGAGCAAAACCGTTGACGTTTTCCCGGCTTCCCTGAAGGGTTTCTACGGTGAATACCGTATTACTGGAAAGTTTGATGATTGAGCCGTTCGGGTCGAGCCGTAATTCTGCCACAGTATCGTATGTGGTGACGGTATCGCCGAGTTCGAGTTCCATACCGTAGTATAATTCATCTACCGGTGTGCCGTCTTTGTCCGTTATTTCGATCTCGTAATCGTCTCCATAGTATTCTAAAAGAGCACGCGGACTTTCGTTTTGTCCGAAGCAGAAAAAAGGAGTAAGCAAGAAAAAAATAGCGAAAACTATGTAAACCTGTTTCATTGTTGATCTCCTGATATTAAAAGAGACTGATCGTAGTCTGTATCCCTGATGTAGTTTCCCATTTATTGTCCCCTTCTATATTGGGATTATATCTGAGTTGATAAACCAGAGAGATAACAGCAGGACCTGTTCTCAAATTAAGTGTGGCACCTACAAAAGCACCTTCCGGGTCGATGAGATCATCGAATTCCCGCAAATACTTCTTATCGTAGGTGAGGTTAAAACTAATACCGGGAATGATCCCGTCGGCCATAAAGAAAACGGCGCGCAGGTGGGGATAGTTGTTAAAGTTGGCTTCGTTTTCCGGTTCCGGAGGATTGAACGGGCCGTCGAGAGTTATAAGAAAGCCGAGTTTATCATCAAGAATGGAGAGACCGGTTTGGCCGAGCCATCCCACATATCCGGGGACCGAATCGTTTCCGGAAAAGATTTCGTATTTTAAAGGACGAAACAGGTCGTATGTTGCGTCAAAATATACCGGAATGAAGTTTTCTCCGAGAATGCGGATCTCGCCGCGGTACGGGATGATCTCGAAAAACCTCCCTCCGATACCGAACATCCCTCCAGCAGCTTCGTTTTCAAATGCAATGTCCCCGAAGGTGGTCAGAGAGTAAACAGGCAGGGAGAGAATGGGAAGCCGGAAATCAGCCCCGGCCACGAGGACCGAACCGGTATCCTCTTCTCCGTCATCATCAAAATCACCGTCTTCTACGTGGTAGTACGGGTCACGGTCGCCGACAACGGTCGTTCCGAGTTCAAGATTTTTAAGGATCGGCACGTCCCACCACGCCAGCGGGCGGAAAAACAGTCTCCCCCCGATGACATCAAATGCTGCGAGGTTCCCCACAATTGTTTCTATCCCGACATACGGAAAATTGAACAGGCGTCCGTCTAAATCAAAGGTCAGTCCGAAAATCGGAGTTTCAGGAAGCAGTAGCGTGTTGGAATAGCCGGAGACGATAAAACCGTTACCGAGCGTCCCGTTGTTGATTTGGCCGAAGAGGATATAGAGCGGGTCTCCCTTTTGGGCCCACCGGATGTATCGAAATTTGGGAAGGTAGGTGGGAAGAAAATCTGATGCATCGTCGAGTGCCCAATCTTTTTCTCTGATAACGAATTGATCGTTAGATTCTCCGCCTGTAAACCGAAAGTTCATGGTAAGATCGAGCCCTAATCCGAACTTTCCAATGGTCAACTCCGGGAGGAGACTGATATATTGATAGGTTATTTTCTCTCCGTCTTCGTTAAACGTATTAGCCCCTATTCCCATAGAAAGCCCGAACTGCACCTCGGGGCCCGTTTCAGTGTCGCTCGAAGGTCCTTCGGAGTTATCCTCCTGGGCTGAAAGCGGGAAGATGAATAAAACAGTTACGAGAACGATCGAGAAAAATATTCTACACCGTTTCATAATCATTCGTACTCCTTTTGCGATAAGTATATACGGAAAATACGGAAAAATCCACATATTAAAAGCTGATATGCCCCTCTATACCTGCTTGCAGACCAAAAATAATCAGATCGGCATTTTCCTGGGAAAGCCCGAGAGAGGCAAAGCCTTTGATCGAACCGATCTCAGGAAAAATAAGACCTGTCTCATGCCGTACAGTAGTAAGAAAGGCGGTATCGAAATCTTCGGTTTTTCCGGGAGAAAAGGAGAGCTCCAGCGATTCGGTGTGGAGAAAAAACGGTTTTTGCTCCTGACGTGATGTAAAAAACGGCAGGGTAAGCCGGAACCGGGGGTATTTTTGCCAAGTGTAGCTTATGGTAAGATCGTCGGTCGCTGTGTTCTCTTCCGCCCATGTATGACTGAACCTGTTTTCGAGTATCAGTTCATGTTCTCCCGAACCCTCAAAAACCCACAGATTTTGAATAATGAGGGTAATATCCGTGGGAGCGGTACTGTCTTTATACTGTGCTTTCAATTCGGAAGAAAGAGTAAGTTCTTCCGTCTCATAAAAGGAGAAGGCGGGATATGCGCCCTTGCTGCCGAATAGATTAATAGCTGTATTGCGGAATGAAAATTGCCAGGCAAACGTGTCGGTAACATTCGATTCGACCCGTTCCAAACTGCGGGAGAAGCTCAGTTTCGAGCGGGAAGGAATAAAGAGGTCCCGAATATAGGAGCCGGGATTTCGAAAGTAAGTAATTGAAATCTCGGGCTGATAGTACGCGTTAGAGAGAGTATCGGTTGCACTCTCGAATATATCCGAGACTTCGGAGGAAAAGAGATCTTCTCCCGGTGCATTATCGTAAATGTAGCTCTGCCCGGGCACCGTTTCGAAAAACAGATCAAAATCTTCCCCGAAGCTCCCGCCGGGCTTTGCCGGAACCGTATAAGAGAATTGCCGCTTATAAGAAGGTGTAATGCTCCAGGTGAAAGGAGTGTCGTGTCTAATCGAGATCGGTAATGAAAACACCACTTCTCCGCTGTTTTCCTGGGTCCCCTCGGAAGAGCCGCTGTTGGTATACCCAATCTGAGGTGTAAGTTCGAATCCAACCGGCACTGTGGTTAAGGAAAAAAGCGCAGCTTGAGTAGAGCCCCGTTCTGCGCCGAGATCGGTTAGGACCGGGACGAGAAGATCGTAGCGCTTTATCCAATTTTCAAAATAGCTTATCTTTTCGAGCTCAAATGTTGATGAGGCTTGCCGGAAATCGGTGTTTAGCTCGAGGCGAAAAGGAAATGAAAACTGCGAGGCAAAAGTGCCGTTCCATTCCTGCTGCAGTGTCGGATTAAAAAACGAACTTTTCGCGATAAACCGCAGTGAGAACAGTGAGGGAATTGAGACGATGAGATTGTTTTCCCGTGAGAAACTCCGCCCACCCACTTCGTTGGTCTCGCTGTAACTGTCGACGAATGTAACCGGAGATGATACCGAAGGGACCTGGATTCTATGTCCGCCTGAGAGAAACAGATTCTCCTCTGCGTAGATGATGCCGAAATTCGCACCGATGCGGGTGAAAAAAAGCGTTGCTTCCGTTTCCGTCATAGAGTCGATTGTGGCAGCGGAGAGAGTCTCCCCGTAGGCGGTCGCAAAGTTCCGCCCGATGAGAGAGACACTTTCTTTGAGCCGAAAATTGCTTACTATCGGCACCGAATCGACGGCGAGAATCGTTTCCGGATAGGTATATTCAAAGGTACCGCGGACACCGGCTGATACTTGAACAAAAGCTGTGTCGAGGTGCAGCTCATCGATATACAGGGTCCCTGATGTGCTGTTCTCGGATGAAATGATAATTTTAGAAAGTGTGCCGCGCGTCTTTTCGAATTGTACAGAACCTCCTTCGATAGTTTCCCCGTCAACAGTAATTATTTCCGATTCTCGATCGACCGTTACTTCCCGCCACCGTGTAAACCGCTTAAGGGGCATGGAAATGTGCAGTCCCCGGTTGTCGTCCCCGACAATCTGTAACGAGAAGTCGGCATCTTCATCGTCGATATCCTCCCCGGTACGGATATAAAACCGTGCATACCTGTAGTCGGTAACCGGCATTCTGTTCGTATAACCGGTCAATTCCCATTTTCCCCCGTCGGGAATGTCCCGCCAGTCAATCTCGAGGACCTGCTGCGGACTCCCGAAGGAATGAAAGGTCTCCTGTACTTCCGGAAAACTGTCTTCGAGCAGCGTATCGGTTTCGGTAATTTCTCGTGCCTGTACTGTTCCCGGCCCGGTCGCCTCCGCTTTAAATGAGGAGCCTGCAAGTGTTATACTACTTACGAGCAGTTTCCCCTCTACTTTTTCATTGGTGTCGTTGTAGATGATAAACCGGAGTGCGTTTGCCGCCGCCAATTTGTTTCTTTCACTTTCCGGCAGCCGTATATCAATCTGTTTCCAGTTAGAACCGGGGTAGGACAACTCCTCTTTGATGATCAGATCATCATTCTCACTGTCTAACACCCCGTTGTTGTTCGTGTCCTCACTGTCGATGCTGTAATTTCCGCTGCCCTGAGGGCCGCCGCCGACAAAGAGAATGGCCCCGTTCGATACATCGTTGAACTGAAAGCCGGAATCCTGCTCGGTAGTTTCACTGTCGAGGATACCGTCATCATCGAGGTCCTCATCGATTTTGCCGATATGAAAAAACACCAGCGGGTCCGGACCGTCGGTACTGCCCTTCCATTTGAACCGAATCGAGTTTATGCTGGAAAGATCGAGCGTTTCTCCGCCGCCGCCCAGGGGGATTTGGGCCCCGGTCCACGGTTTTGATTCACTGAGACTGTATTCGATCACCATAATGGTTCCGGCTATCTCCTCGGTATCGGCGCGGGCAGGGTAGGGGCCTGCCGGGTTGCCTGTGCTGTAGGAGTAGATTTGCTCTTCGGGCGGGTCCCATGTGTAAGGCATAAGCTGGGAATTGCCCAATACGTTGTATGAATTGTAATCTTTGTAAAACAGCTTCCCTCTGTTCTGCTTGGAAACGGTATACGGGGATCCCGTGCCGAGATCTCCTGCCGGAACACCGGCGGGGAACAGTGTATTTCCGGTTATCGGTACCGAGATGCCGTCGTTTTCCATACCGAGTGCTCGAAACGTTCCTGTCGTGTCCGGGGTCGAGAAGGAAACACCCGTATCGAGAGATCCGGAAAACCGGTCGGTTTCGTATGATATTCCCGCTGTTGCCAAAACGGAGCCCGGATTTTCTCCGGCTTCAATCGTGTAGGCGTTCGGGAGAACGTTCCATTTGATACCGGCTGCAGCGTCGAGGACAAGCTCCGGGGTAAGGTAAAACCGGTTGCCGATTCCCCCGATGAGATTCCCCCCTCCCGATTGGGACGCTGTCCGATACAGAATCTCTACCCGATCTTCGGGATGAATGTAGGTATAGAATGTAATCAATCCTGAATTGCCGTCAAAATCGAACGACTGTTCTTCTCTGCCGTTTATTTTTACCGTAATTGAACCGGGTATGATATCCCCTTCGAGATAATAGCCGTCACTTTCGAGGAGGACTTCTATCCTGAGTTCTTTGCTGATATACCCGCTCCTCGTTTCCCTCTCCGGCCCGTAGAGAAAGGGAAATGACCCTGCGAGCGGGTAACGGTTTGACGGATCTCTGCTGTTTGACCCGGAATAAAACAAAAGAACCCGGCTATGTTCCCGGTCGAGCTTCGTTTTCACCGTCTCTCTCGTGCCGAGTAAATCCGCCTTGTCGATCAACTCTGTTTTTACCCGCCAGGATTCATCCGGAAGGTCGATTGTAACGGCATAGCTGTTTTGCAGTTCGAACGGGGAGAACACTCCCGGTTCATTGATGAGCAGACACTCTTTACCATTTACCGTTACCCGTCTCTCCGCCATGTCCTCGCCGAGATAATCGGCTACATCCCAGGAAAAGTCTATCGGTTCTGCTTCCGGGTCGAGTTCTCCGGCGGTAACGCCGCAGAGAAACCCGCCCCCGAGAGAGGAATCTCCGACCTCCTTACCGTCTTTCGTATAGTAGACCAGTACCCGCCGGGTCACGGAAGTATCAAAAAAGACCCAGCCGTTTTTCTCCGAGATGACGGCTTCACCCGCTTCGAGTTTACGGTAGTAATGCTCTCCGCTGCCGTCGGTAAACGGTCCGTTGCTCTCTTCGATATATATCTCGACATCAGCAACATCAGCATCAGGAAAAAGAAACTGGCGGCCCTGCTCGTAATTGCTGAGCCGGATCGTCTCTTCGACAATCTCATATGTGCCCCGGTATAGCTTTTTCTGTTTCTCGGCGGGGTCGTATCGTACCATTACTTCGTGTTGTGAAAAATCCGACTTGAAAAGGGCTTTACCTCCCAGTGAATGGGGCGGGGTCTCATAGGTCTCCAAAAAACTGTACGTATCCATGGTGATGGATGTGTTTCCGATAAGTACCGATTGGAGAAACTCATCTTCCTTACCCCGGTATCCGAGGAGAAACGTATTGTCATCGCTGTCTTCCGTAAAGGTGGTTTCAAAAAAAAACCGGTTTAACAGCCAGAGGGACAAAGTGAGGTCCGGCACCTGGTTAAAAATGATCCCCTGTGAAAAAGTGGGGAAGGGAAGCGGAGTGACCGTAGTATCTTCCGTATCAATACCGAACCCGAAAGAGCCGGTAAGGGTAAGGTCCCATGAACCTATGAGAAACAGCTCCATATCGGCATCCCACAGCTGTGTTTCGAAGAGCGCCTCGGGGGCTTCTTCTTCGAGCGGGATATACTGTTGTGCTGCGAGGAACGAAGAGGCGAGAAAAAAAATAAATAGAAGAAGTCTTGTCCTTTTTCGCCACACTGTGCAATAATACCAGAAATATCGTTTTACACAAATATGAGTGTACAGCAAAAACTACTGTTTTTCATGGAAGTCATGCGTCATGAAAATAGTTTTTTCTGCCGAAAAAGAAAAAAATGAACGGTGAAATCCAAAAAGCTGCAGCTTTTATAGGGCGTTTACTCCAAAATCCCGCGCTCAGCGGGTTGACGCCGCTGCAGAAAGAGGAGCAGATCCTTCAATTCTTAACACAGAACGGGCCCCAGCTGTATCCTACACTAACTTCCGGAAATTTCTTTCCCGGTAAAAACTGGGAACAAATCTATAATCTTCTCGTGCAGGCTGTAGTAGGCGAGATAAACAAGGGTTTTCTGCCCAATCTGAAAACGATCATCTATGACAAGATACAACTCTCTTTTGTCCCGTTTCTCCGCCAGCAGAATATACCCTATCAGACTATCAAGCAGGAATTGTTCTCTTTCTATTCCAACTTTATGCAGAAACCTGAGGCGAGGCGCGGTTTTACCGGCGCTTTCTCGGCACTTGTTTTTAATTATACCGAAAGGTATTTGAACGAGATTTATGCCCGTAAAGAGTATATCCATTTTGAGCTTATAAAGGTCCAGCGGCTCAAACTCCCCAAAGAAGAAATGCGGCACTTCTTGAACATGTCTATTCTATTGCGGCCTCTCATCCATATGCTGACTGCGGGAACGGGCAATGCACACGGGAGCGGCATAAGCATTGTTCAAAGTCAATTTGCAGACAAAGTGTTCCTGATTGCAAAAAACCAGCTCAAATACCTGCCCGACCAGGTACTGCGAAGCGGCATCAACAGTAATGTCTCTTTTTTGGAAAATAGAAATCTTCAGGTAACATCCCGCATTACTGCACTGTATTCAACCCGGTGCAGAAATTACAATCCGAACGTAAAGGTCGATCGGGGCGCGGATTCTGCGGACAAAAGCTGGTTCAGCATCGCCCGTCGTAATTTCAAGTTCTATGGATACGATGTCAAGATGCTCGACGAGTTTTATAAAATAGCTGCGGAAAATGGATGGTAAAAAAATGAAAACCAGAGATACAGTGGGTCGACTATTTGAGAATATCGTAGTCATAGCGATAGTGCTGGTACTCATCCAGACATTTCTCGAGGATTTTGCCGTCGTTATCGGGTGGTCTTGGGATGTGCGTAAAATCCTCGTCTTCTCGGGCTTCTGTTTCGATCTTTTTTTTACAATCGAGTTTTTTACCAGGCTCTTTTATTCGATCATTGACGGGGATGTGAAAGGGTATATCTTTCACAGGAGAGGCTGGATCGATTTTCTCGCCTCGATCCCGCTTCTGCTGCTCAACTCCGGACCTGCTGTTTTTGCAATCGTTGCCGGAGGGGGCTCGACTTTCGTCTTAGGCGGATTTCTCAACATACTGAAAGTTGTCAAAGCAATCCGTATTGCCCGGATTCTGCGTCTGTTGCGTGTTCTGAAAGTATTCAAACAGATCAAATATGCAGATTCGAGGATGGCCCAGCGCCATATTGCGATGATTACCACCATCACCATAACTGTTTTCGTGTTTATTATTTTTGCCGTATCGATTTTCTCCCCGGCGTTAGGACTTCCAACAGTAGATAAGACATTCGAACAGAAGCACACCACCACGTTTGACAAAATACAGGAACATATCGAAAACAACAGATGGCGTTCAGCAGTATATGAAGCGGAATACTCGTCCGATCTTCTGATTTTCAAAGTAGAAGATGAGACACTGTTCTCTAAATACGATAAGGATGAATATGGCGAGCGTTTCGGTCCCGGTGATTATCGGTATATAAAGGAAAATGGATACGAAGCCTATTTCACGCTTACCGGCATGCAGAAACTCAAGGCAAAAGATACGCTGCTGTATTTTATCATTATTATCGTGCTGGTAATTGTGTTTTTAGTGTATTACAGTCCGCTGTTTGCCATTACGGTGACCGACCCGATCCATGTAATGAAGCGGGGGATGGAAGACACCTCCTACAATCTCGAAGTACGGGTCCCTCCCCGGTATAAAGATGATGATGTATTCGAGCTCGCCGCTCTCTATAACGAAGTGTTTCTGCCCATGAAAGACAGAGATTCAGGCGAGGATTCGGGGGGGATGGCTGATCTAAAAATAGATGATTTTCAGGGCCTGCTGGATTCCGGGATACCGGATATGGACACCGGTTTTTCGGATGTAGAGGCCCCCGACCTTGCCCAAAAGGGCAAAGAAGAAAGTTAGCGAACGTGGTTGTTTCAATGCTGCAGTTCATTATAGAACTGCCCGATATAAGCTCGATTAAAGATAAACGGAAGATTATCAACTCACTCAAAGCAAAACTGCAGAACCGATACAAGGTCTCGGTTGCTGAAGTGGATTTAATAAACTCGCTTACGTTTTCACAGATTGGAGCGGCTTTTGTTTCGAACTCCAGGAAATTCGGGGAGTCGGTTATGCAGAAAGCGTTCCTGTTTATAGAAAATGAAGTACCCGGGAGAATACAGGATGTTCGGATACACACCGAAACATTTTAAAGTGGAAAAATGTAGAGATCTTTGATCGTGTAGGTTTGCTGAAGCTCGAAGGAGTCTTTGAATACCGTATCAGGGGCCAATTCGATTTCAAAAAAATGGTGAAACTCATCAAACCCCTCTTTCTCGATAAACAGTTCGAACTCGAATATTTTTTTTGTATCTATCGTTTCTGCCTGAACGGGACAGGGCCAAAACGTAAAATGCCCCGCAGTTTTTTCGACAATC
>CAZQKT010000053.1:0-21736 GCA_964594055.1 uncultured Spirochaetales bacterium | reverse complement strand
CCTGCAGATATTCGAACAGCAGATGGATGTTTTTTATACAAAGGGGCCATCCCGGTTTAATCCGTTTATGATCCCCACGATGATAACGAATATCGTATCAGGACATGTGGCGATACGATACGGGTTTCGCGGGCCGAACTTCTGCATTACTTCCGCCTGTGCAACAGGCTCGCACTCAATCGGAGAGAGTTTTCGTATGATCCAGCATGGAGATGCCGAGGTCATGGTTGCAGGCGGCACTGAAGCGGCAATTACCCCGTTAGGGTTGGGCGGTTTCTGCGTGTTGCGGGCTTTGAGTACGAGAAACGATGATCCCGAACACGCTTCCAGACCATTCGACGCCCAACGGGACGGGTTTGTCATCGGAGAAGGGGCGGGAGTGCTTGTACTCGAAGAACTCGAACGGGCAAAAAAACGGGGTGCCCATATATATGCTGAACTCGCCGGGTATGGACGCAACTCGGACGCTTTTCATATGACCGCTCCCAGCGATACCGGAAGAGAGGCCGGAAACTGTATGCGGCTCGCCTTTCAGGACGGAGGTATTGATCCGGGGGATATCGGCTATATCAACGCTCACGGGACCAGTACGCAGCTCAACGATTCTACGGAAACCAAAGCCGTAAAATATGCTCTCGGAGCAAGCAACGCACGGAACGTGATGATAAGCTCGACAAAATCGATGATAGGCCATCTGTTAGGTGCAGCAGGCGGCGTGGAGGCTGTGATAACGGTAAAGGCACTCCAGGAAGGTGTTGTCCCGCCCACCATCAATTACGAGTATCCCGACCCCGAATGTGATCTCGATTATGTTCCGAATAAAGCCCGAGAAAAACAGGTAAAAGCAGCTTTGAGCAACAGTTTCGGGTTCGGCGGCCACAACGCCTGTCTTTGTTTCAAGCGTTTTTAAAGAAACGAAAGCTCTCGAGAATGACAGGTATGCCGCGTATAAGACAGAGAATTACCGTACCGTAGACGCAGACCATCGCTGCTGCCGGAATAAAACCCACCAAGAACCATCCGGAGCTCCCGGTTCCGGTAACCGCGGGAATTCGAGAAACGATAACAAGCGAGAAGGCCGCGGCTTTTAAGATTGCATAACCGCCCCGGCTTATGCGTGAGGCGACCAGAAATCGTCCTAACCCGCTCTGCATCATGGTTTGGTCACCGAAGGGGGTAAACCCGTGCCGGAGTGCGATGGAACGTAATCCGTCGGTTATGATACCTCGGGAGAAGACCACCAACGGTACAAATAGCGGTATCCAGTGATAGAAGGCGAATGTGGTCAGGTACAGCACCTCGACGACCCGGTCTCCGAGGATGTCGATAACAGCTCCGAGTTTTGTCTCTTCATCCCGTTTTCGCGCAATATGCCCGTCGAGAGCATCCATGGCTATGACGAGGAGAGTGAGAAAAAATGCAATCCAGTATACGACCGGACTGGAAATCGAGAGAAGGACAACAACCAGTACTGCTAAGCAGACGCGAACAATCGATACGATATTTGCCATATCTATAATATAATCCCGCTATATAACCGAGAGTTTTTCCATCAGGTCCTTGCTCGACTGCAGGATCTTGATATATTTCGCACGGCTGTAGGTCCATTTGTCCGGGTTGTTCTTTTTGCTCAAGTTTCCGCGGAAGTCAGTTATGGTTTTGTATCCTTTTCCGTCCATCCATTTCTCGAGTTCGGTTTTCACTGGATCGATTACATCCGGACTGTTTTGAAACAGAGCACTTACCATCTGTACACAATCCGCACCTGCAAGGAGGGCCCGAATGAGATGTTCCGCGGTGTGTATGCCGTTGGAAGCACAGAGAGAGCCTTTTGTTTCATCGTACAGCATCCCCACAAACCGCACTGCAGCCCGATGGTCTTCGGGGCCGCTCAAGTTCGGGGCGTAGGCATTGTCCTCTCTGAAAATATTGAAATCGGGATGAAAAAGCCTGTTAAAGAGCACAAAGCCGTCCGCGCCTGCTTTGTCGAGCTCTTGTATATGATGGAGCGGGTTCGTCAAGAAAGAACTCAATTTGACACCGACCGGAATGGAGACGGCCTGTTTTACTTCCTGTACGACGGAAACGTGTTCATTCTCCACCTCTCGTGGATCGACTCCGGGGTCCTGTATCATGGAATAGAAGTTGAGTTCGAGACCGTCTACTCCCGCCTCTTCGAGCTGCTTTGCGTAGTCCACCCACACGTTCCGGGATACGGCATTGAGACTGGCTAATACCGGAATGGAGACGGCCTTTTTCACTTCTTTCGTAAAGAGCAGATGTTCTTTCGGGCCTGCATGCTTTATTTCCGGGAATATATTGCCCATCTCCGCGTGCCAATCGTCGAACGCGCTCAATTCATCTTCCATCTTGAAATTTTCATACTGTATTTCTTCTTCGAAGAGGGATTTCAGTACGACTGCCGCAGCTCCTGCCTGCTCGAGTTTTTTGACGGTAGTGACCGACGAGGTCAAACTGGATGCACCGGCGATAATCGGATTTTCTAAATCGATTCCTAAGTATTTTGTCTTCAAATCTGCCATAATCATTAACTCCTTCCACTTTAAGATACTAAAAATTTTAATGCAAGGAAGGATAAAAAACCTTTTAGACCGCTTTTTACTTGCTCTCCCGCATAAAAGGACGTCCGAGCGAGGCCGGAGCGCCGCCCCGTTTTCTGTGCTGCTCCCACCAGGTCATCAGAACAAGGACGAAGACCGTTACCAGATAGGGAAGCATGTTCAAAAACGGAGCAGGAATAACAGTACCCCCCGCCTGGAGCCTGAACTGAATAGCGTTGATACCGCCGAAGAGCACGGCACCGAGTACTGCCCGGGACGGGTTCCACATAGCAAAGATCACCAGGGCAATGACGATCCATCCCCTCCCTCCGGTAATATTTTCCGACCAGCCGGGGGTGTAAGCGAGAGAGAGGTGTGCCCCTCCCAAACCAACCAGCATCCCCCCGAACACCGTATAGAGATAGCGGAGTTTTACGACGTTTATTCCGACCGCATCGGCGATGTAGGGATTTTCTCCAACCGAGCGGAGGTTCAGACCGTTACGGGTCTTGTAGAGGTAGAACCATGCCAGGGGGATCAGCAGATAGACGCAGTAGGTAAGAAGGTCCTGCTGAAAGATCGCCCCTACTACCGGAATCCTGCTCAGCCCAGGAATAGCAATGGGGGTAAACTTTTCCGCTGTTAGGCCCACCAGATAATTGTTGTTCGATGCCGGACCGAGACGCTGTCCTAAGAAACTGGCCAAGCCGGAGCCGAATAGGGTTATGCTCAGCCCGCTTACCACCTGATTGGCACGCATCGTCGTGGAGAGAAAGGCATGAATGAGTGCAAGTGTCCCGCCCACGAGCATCGCTACCGCCACCCCAAGAAGGAGACTGCCCGAGTAGTAGACCGCGGCAAAAGAGGTGACCGCGCCCATGAGCATCATCCCTTCGAGTCCGAGGTTGAGGATGCCGGACCGCTCGGTGTAGATCTCTCCGATCGTTCCGTAGATGAGAGAAGCACCTGCCCGGATGGTGATGGCAAGAATGGATGCAAGCAGTGCAGTCACACCGGTCATGCAGCACCTCCCGATCTTGCTCCCCGCCATCGGATACGGAGGCGATATTCGGTAAAAAGATTGCCTGCTAAAAGGGGAAAGAGAATGAGCCCCTGCAGTACCAAACCGACTGCCGCGGGCAGACCCATCATCATCTGGACCTGGTCTCCGCCGACAAGGAGGGCGGCCATCAGGACCGAGACGAAGAGGACCGCTACGGGGTTGAGCTGGGCCATCCAGGCGATAATAATGGCCGTATATCCGTAACCGACCGAAAGCCCCTGCTGAAGCCTTCTCGAAATTGCTGTAACTTCACACGCGCCGGCAAGCCCGCTCAATGCGCCCGAAATAAGTATGGTAATGATAATGTTCTTTGCAATATTGATGCCCTGAACGGTGGCCGCCTTCCGGTTGTTTCCGATCACATTGATTTCAAACCCCCACCGGGTCCTTTTCAATGTGAACAGAAAAACGGCGGCGAGGATGAGTGCAAATATGAGCCCGAAGTGGGCACGCCCTGCAATACGGGGAAGCCACGCCGTCTCCGGGAATTGGGCAGTTCCGGGGAACCCGTACCCGTGCGGATCGCGCCAGGGGCCGTAGTAGAGAAACTCCGCAAACAGGATTGCCACGTAGTTGAGCATGAGGGTGGTGAGGGTCTCATCGACTTTCATCTTTGCATTGAGCAGGGCGGGGATGCCGGCCCAAAAGGCCCCTGCGGCCATCCCCATAAGCAGGGTAACGGGAAGGACCACTACCGGAGGGAGCAGGGGGCTCAAGAACAAGGCCGCCCAGGAAGCTGCTATTCCTCCCCACACCAGCTGCCCTTCCGCGCCGATGTTCCAGAAGCGGAGCCGGAAGGCGAGAGAGACCCCGAGACCGGTAAGCATGAGCGGAATCGCTTTGACCAACGTTTCCTGGAAGTTGGACCAGGTCCCGAAAGCGCCCCGGAACATCGCCCCGTACGTTGTAAGCGGATTTGCACCGGAAATACCTAAGAGGACCGCGGCGAGCAGTAGAGAAATGATGAAAGAAAGGACCGGAACGAGAAAAAATATTTTTCTGGAAAATGAACGCCGTTTCTCGAAGAATACCTGCACGATCTGCTGCCTCCCGTTACTCAACCGGCTTCTTGGCCGCTTTTTCATACGGAACACCTGTCATCATCAGTCCGAGCATCTCCGCATGCGCTTCTTCTACAGGAACGATCCCCATTATTTTCCCCTCATACATTACGGCGATCCTGTCCGCAACGGAGAGAAGCTCGTCCAGCTCTTCGGAGATGAGGAGTACCCCGTTTCCGCAGTCCCGCTGCTCGATAAGCATGTTCCGTACCGATTCGATTGCCCCAACATCGAGTCCCCTCGAGGGGTAGCTTGCCACCAGAACGGTTCCGCAGGCGTTGATCTCCCTGGCCAAAATGGTTTTCTGAATATTCCCTCCGGAGAGAAACTTGACCAGTGTATCCGGAGTCGGCGTGGAGATGCGGAAGGCGTCGATCATCGTTGCCGCGAACTTGCCTATTCTTTTTAACCGGAGTATTCCTCTTTCATAGTACGGCGGTTTACGGTATCCTTTAAGCGACAAATTGGAGGAGACACTCATGTCCCCGACCACTCCGAGTGCAATTCGGTCATCAGGAATGTAACTTACTCCATTCTTGATTATTTCCAACACCGGTTTATTAGTCATGTCCTTGCCGTTTATCAGAATGCGTCCTTCAGTTACCCGATTCAGTCCGGTCACTGCCCCTGCGAGCTCCCGCTGGCCGTTTCCTGCAACTCCGGCAATACCGACAATCTCGCCGGACCTAATCGCAAGATCTATCCCGTTTAACGCGGGCAGTCCTTTCTCTCCGATAACATGAACAGTTTCCAGCTCTAATACAGTCTCCCCCGGTTCGGCAGGTTTCTTCTCGATAGTAAACAGTACTTCCCGTCCTACCATGAGGTTTGCCAGCTCCTGCGGGGTGGTCTCCGAAGTGTTTTTTACAGCTATTTGTTTCCCCTGCCGAAGGACCATCACACGATGGGAAAACCGGATGACCTCTTCCATTTTATGGGTGATAAAAATTGCCGATTTGCCTTCCCGGACCATCTGCCGGACGATTTCATTGAGGTGGGCGGATTCCTGCGGGGTGAGGACTGCAGTCGGCTCATCTAAAATAAGAATGTCGTCTCCCCGGTACAGTGCTTTGAGGATCTCGACCCGCTGCTGCTCGCCCACGCTCAATTGCCGTATATACGCCCGCGGGTCGACTTCCAGGTTATAACGGCGTGAGAGTTCCAGGACCTCCCGGGCGATGGTGTCAATGTTCGGGACGAAATCGATTTCCTGCATGCCGAGGATGATATTTTCGGTAACCGTCATCGAGTCCACCAGCATGAAGTTCTGGTGGACCATACCGATACCCAGTTTGTCCGCGTCCCGGGGGGAATTGATTTCGACATGTTCACCGCGGACGAAAATTTCTCCCTCGTCTTGGCGGTACAGCCCTACGAGGATGTTCATGAGGGTGCTCTTTCCGGCACCGTTTTCCCCTAAAAGGGCGAGTACTTCGCCGGGACAGAGTGTGAGATCGATCTGTTCGTTGGCAGTTACACCGGGAAAATATTTAGAAATGCCCGACATCTCCACAACGGGAGAGCCGGGCCGGTTGGTTTTTCTATCCATACAAGTGTAATTATACAAACGTAGTTATTCTATTTTGCCGACTACACCTTCTACGAAAAAACTCATGTTAAGCATTTCGCTGTCCGACATCTGTTCTCCTTCAGATACAACGACGCTGCCCTTCTGGTCTGTAATCGGGCCGTAGAACACGTCCCAGGAGCCGCTTTCGATCTTCTTCCGGGCGTCCTCTACTTTCTGCTTTACCGCTGCCGAGACTTTGGGGCTGTAATCGGAAAGACCGACAATACCGTCTTTCAGGCCTCCCCAGTACTGATGGGTTTTCCAGGTCCCGTTTATCGCTTTCCCGACCGTGTCGATGTAATATACTCCCCAGTTCCACACCGCGCTGACCAGGACAGAGTCGCCGACGAACTCGCCCATATCGGAGTCGTACCCGATGCTCAGAAGTCCCCGCTCCTGGGCCGCTTTCTGCGGTTCGGTCGTGTCCTGGTGCTGTGCAATGATGTCTACGCCCGCATCGAGAAGCGCCACTGCCGCTTCCCGCTCCTTGGTCGGGTCATACCAGGTGTTGGTCCAGACGACCCGTACCTCTGCGTCGGGATTGACCGACTGAACACCGAGGGCAAAAGCGTTGATGCCCCGGATTACCTCGGGAATGGGGAAGGCCGCAACGTATCCGATAAGGTTCTTTTCGGTGTATTCTCCGGCTACGATCCCCGATAAATACCGGGCCTGATAGATCCTTCCGAAATAGGTCGACATGTTTTCCGCGGTTTTATATCCTGAGCAGTGTTCGAAATAAACATCCGGAAACTCTGATGCAACTTCGTACATCGGGTCCATGTATCCGAACGATGTGGCAAAGATCATGTCGAACCCCTGCTGGGCGTACTGTCTGATGATCCTGGCCGCGTCCGGACCTTCCGGAACATTTTCAATATAGGCGGTCTCGAGTTTGTCGCCGTATTCTTCTTCCAACAGTTTGCGCCCCTGATCATGCTCGTAGGTCCAGCCGAGATCTCCCGGAGGGCCGATGTACACAAAAGCGACTTTAAACGATCCTTTAGTACTCGGTTCGGCGGCTTCCTGTTCTCCTGCTGCAAAAACCAGTCCGGGGATTGCACACAGGCTTACTAGAAACATCACCAGTAATAATTTCTTCATAAAACACCTCCACAATGATTTTTGCTCTCATTCTATAGAACAAAGATGAATAAGAAAAGTGTTTTTTCTTAAGTTTTTTTATGGTACGATTCCGGTATGCCTACACCTGCCCGTTGATTGAGATTTCCTTTTGTAAGACAAACACTTACAAAAAAATCAGACAAACACTTACAGCAAAATCACAAAAAATGTGACAGACTAAATTTTCTAAAAAGACAATATTATAGTAAATAAGTCAATTAGGGGGAAACCGATATGGCGGACCAAGATGCAATCTATCTCGAAGAAGATGAAGAGAACGCTCAGGAAAATAAATATCTCTTGTTTAAACTCAGTGATGAGGAGTACGGAATCAACATCACTATGGTGCAATCGATCGAAGAGATGCAGACGATCGTCGCTGTTCCGGATATGCCGAACTATGTAAAGGGAGTGATTAATCTGCGGGGCCAGGTAATTCCGGTACTCGATTTACGGATCAACTTTGGAATGGAAGAACGGGAGTATGATGACCGGACCTGTATGGTCATCACCCGGATCGGCGAGACCAATATGGGGTTGATCGTCGATACGGTTTCCGAAGTGGTGGACATCCCCGAAAACAGTATTGAACCGCCCCCTCAGTTTAAAAGCGATACCAGAACAGAACACTATATCGCGGGAATCGGTAAAGTGGAAGATGAAGTAAAAATTCTCCTCGATGTCTCCAAGCTGTTGCGCGGAGAAGAAGTCGAAGAGATCCGGGCGACTGCCCCGGAAAATATATAACACATAAAGCTAAAGGAGAGGAGAGATGTTTAAAAACATGAAAATGGGTCTTAAAATGACCATCGGGTTTGGGGTCGTGATCCTGCTCGTCGTTGTCGTCGGCGGGTTGGCAATTATCAATATGCTCCAGATCCAGGAACAGTCCAATTCACTAAAGAACGAATACATTCCTGAAGTTGATTTGGCAAATAATATCGAACGGAACGCCCTCCAGGTGATGTACAACATGCGGGGGTTTTCTCTTAAATTCGATGAAAACTTTTATGAGCTCGGACAAGAGTTTATGGCGGAACTGAACAGTTATCTCGACCAGGCGGAACAGCTTGCCAATGAATATGATGCTCTCGAAAAACTGCGGGAAGACGTGAAGGTTGCCAAGAACAATGTGGCTGAATACGATGCTCTTGCTGATGAAACCGGTCAAGTAATCGACGAGATAAAAGCACAGCGGGAAATACTCGATTCTTCAGCGGCCCTTTATATGCAGCAAGCCAATGATTTTCTCGAAGGCCAGAGAGAGTCCTTTTTTCAGGATCTTGCGAACAATGCAAGTGACGCGGCCCTCCGGGAACGGATGCAAAAAATCTACCTTATGAACGATGCAATCGATTATGCAAATGGTGCACGTGTACGTACATTCAAGGCCCGGGCGGATTTCGACTATGAGGTTATCAAAGAGGCCATCGAACAGCTGGACAAAATCCCCGAATTAGCAGTAGAGCTCAACGCGATAACCAGATTAGAAGAAGATCTCGCTTATCTTGATACTATTGCTGAAACCCGGGGCGAGTATTACAGTGCTCTCGAAGAAACATATGCTGATTTTAAGCGATTAGGCGAACTCAATACCCTCCGAGGCGAAGCTGCGGACAAGGTGCTGGAAGCAGCACAAAGCACTGCCTTGGCCGGGATCGAGAACACCAAGCGGATCTCCGATGAAGCGGTTGCAAAGGTGTCCGCATCGATCGTTGCCATCGGTATCGGATTGGCCGTTGCACTCATTCTTGCGGTAACCATTGCTATCTTTCTTACCGTGATGATCGTCTCGGCCCTTAATAAAGGAGTCAATTTCTCTAAAGAAATAGCCCTCGGTGACCTCGATGCTACTCTCGATGTGGACCAGAAGGACGAGATCGGGCAGCTCGCCGATGCGATGCGGGAAATGCAGAAGGCACTCAAATATAAAGCGGATGTCGTCCATCACTTTGCCCAGGGAGACTTGACTGCCGATATCCAAAAAGCCTCTGAGAAAGACGGTCTCGGAGCATCGCTTATTACCATGAAAGAGTCGCTCAACTCTCTCTTAGGACAGATTGCCGAATCGGTCGAACAGATTGCAAACGGGTCCGACCAGGTCTCCCAGGCCAGCCAGAACCTCTCCCAGGGAGCGACCGAACAGGCGAGCAGCTTAGAAGAGATCACGTCCTCGGTAAATGAGATAAACAGCCAGTCCCAGACCAATACAAAGAGTGCGGAAGAGGCCAATGCACTGTCGAAACAGGCCAGTACAAACGCAAATTCCGGAAGCGATCAGATGAAGCAGCTGACCGAGGCGATGCGGAACATAAACGCTTCCGCTGAAGAGATCAATAAAATCGTAAAGATAATCGATGATATCTCCTTCCAGATAAACCTCTTGGCCCTCAACGCCAATGTCGAGGCGGCCCGGGCCGGAAAATACGGGAAGGGTTTCGCAGTTGTGGCGGAAGAAGTCCGCACCCTTGCCAACCGGAGCGGAGAGTCCGTACAGGAGACCTCCGCCAGCGTAGAAGAGGCGAACAAAAACATCCAGATGGGTACGGAACTGGTAGAAAAAACATCCAAACAGCTCGAAGATATCGTAAAGGGCGCCAACGATGTTGCCCAGTTCCTCGACGAAATTACCCAGGCCAGCCGGGAACAGACCCAGGGAATTGATCAGATTACCAACGGTCTCGACCAAATCGACCAAGTGACCCAGGGGAACACCGCCAGTGCCGAAGAAAGTGCCTCTGCAGCCGAAGAGCTCGCCTCGCAGGCGCAGCAGCTTCGGGCCATGGTGGCCCAGTTCAAGCTCGAGAACGGGTCCGGCCGGGCGAAAATGCTGGAAGCACCGAAAAAAGCACCGAAGAAAGTGCCTGCCGGCGCAGGAGCGAGAACACACAGTGCGGGAACTGAAGAATCTTCCGAAGAGACCGGGATTACCACCAAGAATCCGAATGATGTAATCAATCTCGACGACGATGATTTCGACCGCTACTAATAATAACCAGTAAACGGGTCCATAGGACTTCGCCCCCATCCACCGTCAGTCACCGTACAGGGCAGCTTCGGATGGGGGCTTTTTTATATCCATTGAACATTTTGTTTTTTACCCGTATGATGGCAGTAATCATTTTTGGAGGATGCGTATATGAGTGCCGTGACCATATCCCCGGCGGAAAACAAAACACACGACTTTTTGGCCTTAGGCGGCCTTGTAACACGGCTCGACCCGGGCCGGATACCGTTCGCCTTTGCCGACACGTACGACCTGCACGTTTCGGGAGGCGAGTACAATGTTGCGAAAAACCTCTCCCAGTGTTTCGGGATGAACACCGCGATTGCAACGGCGATGGTTAATTATCCCATCGGGTTGAAAGTACAGAACAAGGTCAGAGAGGCGGGAGTGACCCCCTATTACGCTTTTTTTGAACACGACGGGGTACGGGGCCCGAATATCGCCCAAGTGTGGAGCGACCGCGGCCACGGAGTGCGGGCGCCGGTCGTGTTCTATAATCGGTGTAACGAGGCAGCGGCCCTCTTGAAACACGGCAGCTTCGACTGGAACACAATATACGGGAACGGTATACGTTGGTTTCATTCCGGCGGGATTTTTACCGCCCTGTCCGAGACCATCCCCGAACTGGTAATAGAAGCAATGAAAGCCGCAAAGAAGGCGGGAGCGGTCACTTCTTTTGATCTCAATTTCAGGGCAAAGTTGTGGGCCACTATGGGGGGTGCGGACAAAGCACCGAAAGTGTTCAGTAAGATCGTAGAGCATGTTGATGTTCTCCTGGGAAACGAGGAAGACCTGCAGCTCGGGCTCGGACTGCCCGGCCCGAAGGTGGAGAAGAAATCGAAGCTCGACCCGTCGCAATTTTTGGAGATGATCGAAACGGTCACCGGAAAGTTTCCTAATATAAAAGCTGTTGCTACCACGTTGCGGGAAGTGCATTCGACGAACCGGCACAGCTGGAGTGCCGTACTCTGGACAGACGGAGAGAGTTTTGTCGCCCCTACAGCGGAACTGGATGTGTACGACCGGGTAGGCGGCGGGGACGGATTCGCCTCCGGCCTCATCTACGGCCTTTTGGACGGGAAAACTCCGGAAGAAGCACTCAAACTGGGATGGGCCCATGGAGCGCTCATCACCACCTTCCCCGGAGACACGACGATGGCTACTCTCGGCCAGGTAGAAGCGTTCGCAGAAGGCGGGTCGGCGAGGATCCAGCGGTAAAGCCGGCTCTGTTCGGAGCTATATCGGCCCGAGAAAATCCCTGTAAGCGAACAGGGCCGGATTTCCCCCAGTGTGCAGGAAGATGACCGTATCCTTTTCGGTAAGCTCTCCCTGCTCGATGTGCTGTTTTACTGCAGCAAGCGCTTTTCCGGTATAGATCGGGTCCAGATAAATACCCTCTTCCCGGGCCATCAGTTTCACCATCTCCACACTCTCCCCGGTGGGAACACCGTATTTCTCTCCTACAAATTCGGTGGTGTTGTAAATCGTATCTGAACTCAATGAAAGCTCAACTCCGAGAGCGTCTGCTGTCTGCTCGGCATAATAGGCGATGGTCCCGGCAGCACTTCCGCCCCATTTAGCAGGTGCGATGCCCCGTATCTCGAGGCCCATCCCCAAAGCAGCACGACCAACCTCGAGTCCGGCCTGGGTACTGTCGTAGGATGCCACATAGAGATAATCGGGTTTGATTCCCTGCTCCCCGCACTGGTCCGCGATTTCGCAAAAACAGTCCACATACGCCGTGCAGTCCGGGGTAAGGTCTTCACCTGAAGCCATCCGGACGACGGCCGTCTTGGTTCCTTGACCGTTTAGCTTTTCTGCAAGCCGGTACATGGTCTCCCGCTGGAGGTCCTGATCATCTTCTACGATCGTCACCTGGGCGCCGGCGAGAAGGTCCAACAACAGATTGCCTTGAACGGTTTCATCCTGGTAGCCCGGAATCTTCCGTAATACCAGATACGGTTTCAGCTCTGCGATATTGCAGGCGGCGGTAAGCTGTCGGGCGTAGTTCGACTGGACCGCGGCCCCGCCGACCACGGCGCTGAATCCCTCCTGTTTAATTTTGGCGAGGAGGAACTCGAACATTCTTGTCTTGTTGCCTCCGAAGGCGAGCCCGGTGAGGTCGTCCCGTTTGATGAACAGCCGGGGGCCGCCGAAGTGCCTGGAAAGATTTTTCAGTTCTTCGAGCGGGGTCGGCAGTTGGGCGAGGTGTATCCTAGGCCACTGCGTGTACCGTTTTCTCAGTTCTGCTGTTGTCATCGGTATCTCCTAATCAAAAAGAACTGTACCTTTGATGTAATTATCCCTGCGTTCGGCGATAAGGCCGCTCGAGAAAGCATCGGGGAGTTCATCGAGAGTAAAGGTGTGAGTGATAAGCGGCTGTAACAGTATCTCTTTCCGGTCTACCAGGTCGATAGCTGTGGTATAATCCGCACCTGCAGCACCGATGAGCGTAAACTCGCACCGTTGTATATTCTGGATATCGGTGGATAGGGGACCGCCCCCGAACACCCCGTAGATAAGGAAGTGTCCGCCTTTTCGCACCGTTTTGAGTCCGTCATTGAACGCCCGTTCGTTCCCTGAAGCTTCGATAACGAGGTCCACTCCCCGCCTGCCGGTGTGTTCGAGGATGGCGTTAACAGGGTCCGTATCGTGAATGTTTACTGTCTTATCGGCACCGTACTGTTTTCCCAGTTCCAGCCTGTTTTCCCGGGTCCCCACTAAGAATACCTGTTTAGCGCCCCGCAGTTTGGCCATCCGTGTAAAGAAAAGACCTGCCGGTCCCGGTCCGAATACGGCGACCGTTGCACCGAGCGGGATTTCGATTTTGTGGATCGCGTGCACAGGACAGGCCAATGTATCGATGAGACCCGATTCCCTCCATACTATAGTCTCAGGAAGGCGGTGACAGTTGCGGGCAGGAACGGTGAAATAATCGGCATACTCTCCCTGGGTCCCTTCTCCTTCTACACCTTTTATCATTACATTATCGCAAAGCCAGGGGGTGCCCCTTTTACAGAAGTAGCATTCACCGCAGTAGATAATGCATTCGGCCATCACCCGTTCACCGATTTCAAACCCGGTGACATCAGGTCCCAATGCCTCGATAATTCCTCCTCCCTCATGGCCCATGACCATGGGGGGAACGGATTGGGGAAATCGTCCTGAATAGATTTCCACATCGGTCTCGCAAATCCCTACAGCTTTCGTTTTTATGAGTACTTCTCCCCGTCCCGGCTCAGGTACAGGGATTTCTTCTATCGAGAGTTTATACGGTCCTTTCCAAACGGCTGCTTTCACTTTTTTACCTCGTTTTTTTTAATCTCCGGGCCGTCAGTGTGGTAGGGAGGATGAATTAATACCCTACCTTCTCCCAGCAACCGAACGGTGCTGCAATCTCTTCGCTGATGTAGATCTGAGTATCTAAGATCTGAAAGATCGAACTCGGCACGTAGGGTGTTACCGGCCCGAGTACGATAAGTCGGGAGATCATCCGCTGCCATGAGACGAACGTGCCCATGGTCTGGAGGGCATGGATTTCGATCCGCTCTCTGGACCGGGCCACATCTCCGGGCCCGATAGTCGCAGCTTTCGGGGGTACATTTGCGATGTCACCGGATTGCCCGAACACCCCGTGGAGCGAGTTCTGGCAGACGGTGAGGGGATGCAGGGTTACGATCCGTGCGTCGAGAGTCAGATATTCATCGATATTGTCGGTGAGAAACTCAGGCGAGGGGTCGACAAACGCGATATGTCCCGCCCAGCCTGGGCTGGAGTAACATACGTCCGCTCCCCCTTCGCCGGTATCGTTTATCAACGTGGAATAGTCGTTGATGTTGTCGTTGGTCGGATAGAACACGTTTTCCATGGGCATGCGGAGCTTCTCGTCGATCTGATGCACGAAGTAGTTGAGCATAGAGTGTGCAAATCCGGATTTGTAACTTACCGGGGCGATGTTGCCGTCCTGGTCGGCCCATTCGTCCATGGCGAAAATGTAGAGGTTGCGGCAATTGACTTTGTGATAATTGATCAGTTCCGCTACCGGGATGTAGGTCTCCGGTTCAGGGTTGCCTAGAATCAGCACCTGTTTCTTGTCCTGATCGTCCGACAGTTTGATCCGGGTAAAAATGTCTCCGATGATGATCGGATGCGGATTCATGGTTACTTTGATCTTCATTTTGTCGTTTGAATATTTTTCCAGCTCTTTACCGTGGACCGAGCGTGCTTTCTTTAACGCTTCTTGATCTCTGAATGGAACAAAATCTGCAGGTTCGAATTTAAAATTGCTCATTTTTCACCTTCCCTGTTGTTTTTTATTCAGTATAGATGATCTACGGGGTGGTATTCAACTATTTTGAACTGATATCTGCGGCTTCGACCATCACATAAGGGTTGAGTCCTGCGGGGTCGGTTTCCGAGCCGACCGTAACGTTACCGGCGAACTGTTCGTAGAAATTGCCGCTTATCATCGTATTCTTAATTCTCCCGGTAAGCTTGCCGTTTTCTATTTTGTATCCCAGCCCGATATTCGCACTGTAATCGCCGTTTATTATGTTGCTTTGACCGAACCCCATCAGATCTTTGATATACACACCGGTTGTAATGTTCTCCAGCATCGAGGCGAACGAAGTTTTTCCTCTCTCGAGCTGGAGAAAGTACGGGTTGCATCGATCGTTCCCGGTGGGCGGAGTATCGGTACGGCCGGCAGTGTCGAGGTCGTAGAGGAACCGGCACAGTTTTCCGTTTTCAATAACCGTGTACTCTCTTGTAGGCACACCGTCGTCGTCATACACGGCAGATGCCGGGCAAAAATTGATGTGCGGCCTGTCGGAGAGGGTGATGCTCTGCGCGAGCACAGGTTTACCGATTTTCCCGCAGAGGGGTGAACGCTTTTCAAATACGTTTCTTCCGTTGGTCCCTTCTCCGATACCATGGAACAGCATCCCGCTGATAGTACAGTCGAAAATAACCGGATAGGTACCGGAGGCAATAGCCGCAGTCTTCTCCGCTAAGGTTATATCTTCGATGATTTCTTCGGCCATGGCACCGGCGTCAAAATACTCGGTTACATCACCCCAGGAGCGGCGGGCGTAGCAGTGGAGAATATCATCCCCCCGGGTCAATTGGGACGAGAGAAGCAGTAACCAGCGGCTCCTCGTTGTCTCGTTAAAGATACCGCCGGTCGTAGCGGTGATTTCCGATTGTTCGATGAGCTCTCCTTTTCCCTCTAAATAGAGGTCGGCATTACATGACAAAAGTTTATCAGTTGCAGCCTGGAGTTTCTCACTCATGTCCTCCCTGGAGAGACGGGCCGTTTTCTGGGAGTATAGTTTTACCTCTTCATACTCACCCGGGCCGGGCCAATCCTCGAAGTGGGCCGGCTTGCCGGAGAAGGCGAGCTCCTTTGCCCGTTCGACCAGCGATGCTGCATTTTCTTTTCTATTGCCCCGCGCTTGGCCCAATCGGCCGCGGTCCAGTACGGTAATGGTAAATTGGATGTTTTTACCACCCGAAGCTTCTTTTATCCTCCCTGCCTTGAGCATTATCGCATCTGTTTTGGTGGAAGCAATATTGATTTTACCGCAGAGCCCCTCTTTTTTTATTGCACTGATCGCCTCTTCCGCTATGGAGGTGCTCGTATGCGTGTTCCATCTCATGCATTTCCTCCCTTCCCGCCTACAACCACATCCCGAATCCGAATGTGAGGGGAGCCGAACGCTACCGGCAGGGGGGACTGAAACCATTTCCCGCATCCGCCGCCTCCCTGATAGATCTGCAGATCATCGGCAATGCCGTCGATGCCGGCAAGCGTTGAAAAAACGTTACCGGTCAATGCCACGTCTCGTACCAGCTCACCGATTTCTCCGTTTTCGATCCGGTGACCGAACCCGGCGGAAAAGGTGAACATCTCCATCATGGTCTGCCCGCCCCTTCCGCGGCGGACATATATCCCGTTATCGACCCCCTGGAACAGTTCCTCTTTAGAGAGGGTACCGTTATCGATATAGGTGTTGGTCATTCTCACGATGGGGGGATGAAAACGGCGCACCGCCCTGGCGTTGCCCGTGGGTCGTTCTCCCATCTTTGCCGCGGTCTCTCTGCTGTGCAGATGGCCGCAAAGTACGCCGTTTTTGATAAGATACGTTTTGCCGGTCGGGGTCCCCTCGTCGTCATACCGGCAGCTCGCCCGGGTAAGCCGGTAATTGCCTTCATCAATTATGTTGAGCTCTGCTGGGCCCATGTTTCTCCCCGTATACATCGTCTCGAGGATGCGGGGGTTTTCGAAAAGGGAATCGGCTTCACTCAAATGGCCGAACGCTTCGTGGGTGAAGAGCCCTCCCATCTCCGGGTCAATAATGACCGTATGGACACCGCCGGGACATTGGTCCGCTTCGAGGAGGGCACAGGCCCGTTTCGAGACCACAGTTGCTTCTTCTTCGAGGCCGAGGACGGCGTTGTAGTCGTCGGCCGAAGAAACGACATGCCCGTCCTCTTGGACCAGCCCGTCTTTCGAAGCGGTCGCGGAGAACCCGCACATGAGCGTCGGCCTCTGCTCCGAAAACCAGGAGCCTTCAGAGTTGGCAAAGAAAACGGTCCGCATGAGATCGGAATAACCTGCCCGGGTGGAAGTTATGGCGGGACCGGTCTCGAGGATAATATCGTTGTAGGAACGGATGAGGGCGATCTTCTCGTCGATGCCGACACCGCGAAAATCGTTTACCGGTACAGCATGAACATCATCATCCACATGCGGGACCTCCGCGAGAACGGTTTTTTCATTGCCGACGAGTCGTGCCCGTTGCTCCGCATCGCTTACCGCACTGTCGAGGTCGGCGAGGTCCTCAAAAGAGGCATGCCCCCATCCCCCTTTAATGCAGGCCCGGACAATCCCCCCTTTAAACGTACTGTAATCCGCCACTTCTAGGTCATGTTTCCGGATAAAGAAATTGCTGCTTTCCCTCGTCTCGAACCGGACCTCGGTGTAATCCGCTTTACTTTTTTTAACAGCAGCGAAGAGTCTCTCTTTCACCCGTGTCTCC
The DNA here is from genome assembly GCA_964594055.1 of uncultured Spirochaetales bacterium. Classification (GTDB taxonomy): domain Bacteria; phylum Spirochaetota; class Spirochaetia; order SPDA01; family CAZJBZ01; genus CAZKZZ01. Next base: position 4,309 of record CAZQKT010000053.1, on the reverse strand, counting down.
TCTTTTTCCTGCGATCGGTCCGGCAGCAGTTCCCGTCTCAGCTCGTTGATTGAAATAGGATAGCACGGGAGGTCAAAATACGGCAATACAATGTCGGGAATACAATTGCGGAGCGAGCCGGCGAATAAGCCGCAGTGATAAAAAGTGGGTATAGCGTGTATAAAGCAGGAAAGCATATGGCCTGGGAAGAGTCTAAATAATATTAGCTAATTTATGCTTGACAATTAGCTATTTACGTTCTATGCTTAACAAATTTTAGCTAATTTGGAGACAGGCATGTACGTTTCAGCAACGACGATCCAGAACAATTTCGGGAAGTACCTGAAACTCTGCGAGAGGGAAAACGTGATTATTACGAAGAACGGGAAAAAGCGGGCCCTGCTGCTCTATTACCCCAGGAACAACGACGGATACGAGGCGGGAGAGCCGGTCTACGATTACGGGACAAGCCCGAAAAAGCGGCCGGAAAACCGGGTGACCTACCGTGAGTTTCTCGAGATGACCGAAAACAGCGAGAAACGGTATGAGCTGATAGACGGTGTGGTCTATCTTATGGCGTCCCCAGGGTTTACGCATCAAAACGTGCTTGGAAGACTGCACATTATCTTCCATGTCTATTTCGAGGGCAATGAGTCGTGCTCCCCGTACCTTTCGCCTTTTGATGTCGATCTTATTCGGCAGCCGTTGAAGGAGGAACGGGAGGTGACCGAGGACGATATAAACGTAGTCGAACCGGACCTGATGGTGCTGTGCGACCCGGAAAAGGATGTGAATGAAAAAGACCGGTATAAGGGCACCCCGGAGCTGGTTGTGGAAATTCTCTCTCCTTCGACCCGGAGCAAGGACATGGTAAAAAAGCTCGATCTGTACATGGAGAGCGGTATCAAGGAGTTCTGGATTCTCGATCCGAAACTGAAAGCGGTCCGGGTGTTCGGCTTCCGGGATTACGATCTGAAGGAGGATGCTCATTTCGGAGTAAAAGAAAGAGCGGAGTCTTTTCTGTATCCGGGACTGTCGGCGGATGTGGGCGGCCTGCTTGCGTAGCGGAGGGTCTTTGAAGCAGTGGGGGGTCGGCTTTTACCTCAATTGCCCAGGTTTTCGGGGGAGTGTGCAGAATATAATCAACTTCATCATTGCCGTGCCGCCAGTAAAACAATTCATACGGAAGTCCGCGTAACTCGTTTAGGAGGGAGGAGCCGACGGTGTTTTCCACCAGCCTTCCCCACAGTTCCGGATTATCCAGGGTTTCGCTTAAGGGTTTCGCCGAGACGGCGCTTATAAGAGCATTGTTCCAGAGGACCAGCTTCGGACTGCTTCCCCGTTTCGGCCGTTTTCCAATTTTGAAGAGTTCAAGACCTGAAAGGAGAAAAGCAGTTTCAAGTATTCGAACGTAGTGCGCCAAAGTTGTTGTGTTTCCCGCATCTACAAGCTGCCCTAGCATTTTATTATAGGAGTCCCGGATATAAGATTTCCATAGTTCTTCATTCTCAATAAAAGAAACAGCTCCGGGATACCCCCCGAAATAAATCCACTGTTGAAGGGAAATGCCGAATGCTTCCGACATCTCCGGAAACTGATAATCCTTTTTGGATTTCATCGAGAATCACCAGCGGGTGAACTCCTCCTGGCGGGGAACAGCAAGCTCGAGAACATTGTACCGTTTTAAGCAATCAGGTTTCCTTTCTTTTATCCAGCACTTTTCTTTTTTCCGCGGCAAGTTCTTCCTTGCGAAGGCGAATGGAGCGGGGGGTGACTTCAACCAATTCATCTTCACGGATAAACTGGATCGATTTTTCGAGAGTGAGCGGAAGGACGGGGGTAAGGTCTACGGCATCATCCTTTCCGGCCGCCCGCATATTAGAAAGTTTCTTTGTTTTACATGGATTGACATTGAGGTCATTATCTCGATTGTGTTCTCCAATGATCATACCTTCGTATACCTGCTCTCCTGCGGTAACGAACAAGTTGCCTCTCGGTTCCAGATTGAACAAGGCATACGGCACTGATGTTCCCCCGCGGTCCGAGACGAGAGAGCCGGTAAAACGGAGCGGGAAGTCGCCCCGATAATCCTCATACCCGGAGAGGTAAGAGTTCATAATGCCGGTACCTTTGGTGTCGGTGAGAAACTCATCCCGGTAACCGATGAGTGCCCTCGACGGTATGCTAAACTCCATTCTGATTCTACCGCTGGAGTGGTTTATCATATTGATCATCCGTCCTTTTCGCCGAGAGAGTTTTTCCGTTACAATACCCATAAAACTCTGTTCACAGTCAATAAACAGGTGTTCGATCGGTTCCTGCTTTCTCCCGTCTTTATACCGAAGAATTACCTGAGGACGGCCGACACAGAATTCGAACCCTTCCCTCCGCATTGTTTCTATAAGAATTACCATCTGAAACTCGCCTCTGCCCTGGACGATATAACTTTCCCGGTCTTCGGATTCTTCTACCCGCATTGAAACATTGAGAAGCGTTTCTTTTTTAAGCCGCTCGAACAGTTTCGTCGCCTGGACGTATTTCCCTTCTTTTCCGGAAAGAGGAGATGTGTTTCGAGTAAATTTCATTGAAACGGTCGGTTCATCAACCGTAATACGTTTAAGAGCTTTCGTGGATTGCATTGTACAGATCGTGTCCCCTATATGAACATTGTCTATGCCCGCTAAGATAACGATATCGCCCGCTTCGACCTCCCTGCTGTCCTGGGTAGAGAGACCTTGATACACCTGTAATTTTGATATTTTTAGAGGAAGCCGCTCATTTTCCGCGTTTATACAGATAAGACTGTCCTGAGGTTTTGCCCGTCCGAAATATACTTTTCCAATGGCCAAACGTCCTAAATAATCGGAATAACTCAAGTCGGAGACGAGCATCTGGAACGGTTTTGTTATATCGACCTTTGGAGGAGGAGTTTCTTCTAGAATAAGGTCTAAGAGGATGTGTAGATTGTCATCCAGCATTGTCGGTGTTCTCCCCGCTTTTCCTTCCCGTCCGATTAAATAGAGAAGCGGAAAATCCAACTGGTCTTCGTTTGCATCCAAATCGATAAGGAGATCGTGGATTTTGTCCAGGACCTCCTCGGGCCGTGCATCCTGGCGGTCTACCTTATTGATTACGACCATCAGTTTCAGTCCTGCATCCAGGGCTTTGTTGAGGACAAATCTCGTCTGGGGGAGCGGCCCTTCTGAGGCATCGACTAACAGCACGGCACCTTCCGCCATGGAGAGGGCACGCTCCACCTCGCCGCCGAAATCAGCATGTCCCGGTGTGTCGATGATGTTGATTTTCACTCCCTTCCAGCCGATGGCACAATTTTTTGCCGAAATAGTTATTCCCCGCTCCCGCTCTAAGTCCATCCGGTCCATAATCCGTTCGTTGACCGTCTGTCCTTCCCGGAACACTCCGCTCTGACGGAACAGAGCATCCACGAGGGTTGTCTTTCCGTGGTCGACATGGGCGATGATAGCAATATTGCGGATAGCTTCGTTTACAGTATGTTTTTGTGTCATGATTTCTATCTGTCCGAGTTTCGCATGTATAATACTCAAAAAATGAGGCTGGGTCTATAGAATTTTCCCTGTTAACAATAGCTGCAAATTTCCGGTATAATACTAAGGCGGTATATGAGCATATGGATGTTGTTATCTGCGGTGATGATTTCGGACTCACCGAAACAGTAAATGAGGCAATTATTGAAGCCCACTACAACGGTTCTCTTACTCATGCAAGTATCATTTCAAATGCTCCCTGTTTTGAGGATGCTGCAACAAAAGCCCGGGCGTACGGTAATACCCTAAAGGTCGGGCTGCACATAAATTTGTCCTTCGGAAAACCGATTACACCGAAAGAAGAAATAGGTTGTCTAACCGATAATAAGGGCAATCTTACCTGCGGATTTCTCCGGTTATTAACTCTGCCGATACTAAAAGGCGTACCTCTTGTACGGGAGCAGGTTGAACGTGAGATCGAAAATCAATTACTGCATTGCAGAAAAAACGGCATAACGATAACCCATATCGATAGCCATCGACATATACACGCTATCCCCTGGATGTATAAAATCGTAGAAAAACTGGCGCACAGATACGGTATACCACGAATCAGGGTAATAAATGAAAGATTGTCCTCTGCGTTATACGCAAATCCCGCGGCTTTTCTTCTCTCTCCGCTGGGAATTGTCAAACTCATACTACTGCGGAGCTTGACGCGGCTCAATAAACAGAAGAGCGAGAGTTATTTTTTCAGTATTATTCACAGCTGCAAAATAACTGACGCATTGATACGAAGAATAAAAATACCGAAGCAATACACT
>CAZQKT010000052.1:0-21813 GCA_964594055.1 uncultured Spirochaetales bacterium | reverse complement strand
TTTGGGGTTCACCCTCCTCGCTGTGCTGATGACCGTCTATCAGTTCGTGAATTAAAATGTAATGATGTGGCGTCCCTCTTTGAGATAGTCGGTTAGGGGCTGACCCATTGATTTCACATCGATGTCCATGGCCCGGAGGTCATCCGCCACTCCGTACATATCTGCACACGTGACACACGCCTCGAGGACTACTCCCGCCTCCTTCATCCGAGCGAGATACTCCTGCAGTTCGCTGTCTACACTCAACAGCTTAGAGGAAGGCCCCCACACTACCAAGGTAACATCTTCCCACCACCCCTTGAGCTTTGCATTCAAGGTGTACATGAACACCATCTTTAAAGCGATATCTCGATCGCCGCTCGACCATACGACTACCAGACTGTCTTTCACATTTGCCATCTATAGCTCCTCTCTCATTTTTATTCTTATGAAGAACAAACGGTTTGCCGCGCCAACCTGTCGCTACTCCATAACCCGGAAATTATGTCTTAAATAGTAAGATTTAGCAAGAGGAAATATCGATTGGTCCGTTCTAACGCTTATTTGTATATAAGGAGATTTTATGGTAAAATCAGAGGTGATGGATAAGCAGGAACTGAGGCAGACGATACGGACCGAAATCGATGCCTACTTTAACGAAAAAATCTATGACTCCCCGGTGTTCAAACTCTCCGAGCGGATCGTAAAAGTCGAGGAAGAGATAAAACACTTAGGGCAGCGGATCGACGATCTGATTCATCAGATGGACAAGAGATTCGATCAAGTAGACAAACGGTTCGACGACATGAATAAAAAATTCACGATGCAGTTCACTTTTATGAGTTTGGGGTTCACGCTCCTCGCCGTCCTGATGACCGTTTATCAATTTGTAAATTAATTTTGCCGCCAGGCAATCCAGTATTTTTCTATCCGACCGGAAAGTTGTTTCGGTTTCTCGGCGAATAGCCTCGCTCCCAGCTCAAACGCCTCTTTCTGGAGTGTTTCCCGCTTTGTGCCGATAAGCGAGGCTGTCTCTTTTACAGCACTTGTAAACTGTGTATCTTGGTGCGGATTGCGGTTTATCTCATCAATCGAATGAGCTAATACTGCCAGGTCATGATCATCACCGAGCAGGTCGGAGAGATGATGTGCTTCGTTTTGCAGTGCATCAACAACCGGCTCCCATACCGGGACGAGAAGGCAGAGATGGTACCAATGGTACTTGACCCGTTTACGCCATTCATGGAGCGCTTCATCACTTGGTTTCTCCCCGGAAGCTGCCATGGCTTTTCTCCCCCGTCGGTATGTTTTCTCTAATCCGCTACAAATAGCAGCAACACTAGTATCATCGAGCTTCCAGTTCACAACCCGTTCTCTCGCCTCTTTCATACTCTGCCGGAACTGTGCCAATTTTTCCTGAGGCGATTTATCATCCTGTTCGATTGCTTTTTTTTTCTCCTCGAGCCGGTCTCTGATCAAATCAAATGTGGATAGGGAGGATGCGATCGTATCGAAAGACTGCATAATTACCTCCGCATCCCGCAGGTGCGACAGTCTCCGGGCCTCATCCCGGAAAAAACCATTTTCGAACCGGTAGGTTTCTTTCATTACCGGACGTACCAGCCGAACCAGGGCACGCAGCTCCTTACACCGTTTTCGGGCTTCATGCACTGTTTCATCCTCAGTAACGGTATTGTCATCAATGACGGCGATTACCGCATTGATTTCTTCTCCGGCGATACGCCTGATCCCCGCCTCTACGGTCTCCTCTTTCTCAAATCGATATGACACAACAGCTCCTTTCTAGCAAAGGATGCGGCTATTTCACGACGGAGTCAAGAAGGGGAGACGGAAAAGGCTTGACTTTAACCGGAGGGGAGACTACCTTTTGAGGTGCGATGAACCGTTTTCCTACTATTTTGCTTATTCTGCTGGTACTCTCTTTTCCGATTTTCGCACAAAACGGACCGAGAGGCGAAACCTGGGGCGGCACCGCCCCGGATGGCCGCATTCAGCAGCAGGACCCACCCGAAGAGAACGAGGATCAGGAAAAAAAAGAGAAGGAGTTCGTTGCAGCGTTCTCTTCCACCGATATAACCTATAACCCGCTCCACTCCTATACAGCCACGGAAGCCCAAATCTACACCGCCATTTACGAAGGCCTCGTAACGTATCATCCTTACTCAATGGTACCTACCCCCGCAGTGGCCGAAAAATGGGAACTCTCCGACGATAAGAAGACGTACCGTTTTTTTATAAGGAGGGATGCCAGGTATTGGAATGGAGACCGCATTCTTGCAGAACACGTAAGAAATTCGTGGCTCAAACTGCTGGATCCTGAAGTAAAGGCAGAATACTCTTTCTTGTTGGATGTTATCGACGGTGCAAAGGATTACCGGCTCGGTGTGAATGACGATCCCGAGACAGTAGGGATCGAAGTGGAACCCGGCAACGTGCTCACAGTGACCCTCGAACATCCTGCAGGCCATTTTCTCAAAGTACTCTGCCACCACAGTTTCGTACCCATCCATCCAAAACTGCTCGACGAAAAAGATTGGAAGCAGTATCCGGCTTTGCTGGGAAACGGGCCGTACTATCTCGACGAGAAAAAGGACGACGAGCTGATACTCAAGCGAAACGATTTGTACTGGGATGTTGACTCGGTAAAAATACCGGACCTCCGGATTGTTTTTATCGATGACCCGAGTATCATTACCGACCGCTTCAATAAAGACCAAATCAACTGGTCGGCCGACGGTATGGTGCTCGATCAGGTAAATAATAAAAATGCAATTGTTCCCAATCCGATGTTTGCAACCAGCTACTTTTATTTCCGCAGCAAGGAGCCCCCTCTCGATGATCCGAAGGTGAGAAGCGGACTGGCCTATCTTTTGCCCTGGAAAGAAATAAGGAACGAGCAATTCATGTTCATCCCTACCCATACATTGGTCCCTACCATTCCTCAATATCCGGAGCTGGAAGGGATTCAAAAACAGAACATGATCACGGGCCATACCCTCCTCGATGAGGCCGGGTTCGAAAACGGAAAGGGCCTTCCTGAATTGATTATCCGCATACCACAGGGCTCGGAGAGTAACCGCATTGCGGAACTGATAAAAACCGCCTGGGAAGAAAACCTCGAAGTAACGGTCACAATCGAACAGTACAGCTATCCCCGCTACTACAATGCCTTGAAAGGGCCGGGATATACACTGGGGACAATAACCTGGATCGGGGACTTTCCGGACCCCTTGACATTCCTGCAGATGTGGACAACAGCGAGTAATTTAAACGATGCCGGATACAGTAATCCGGAGTTCGACAGAGTCATCAAAGAGTCGATGCGGCAGAGCGGCGAAGAACGGTACAACACGTTGGCAGAAGCAGAAGAGATTATTCTCAGCGAAGCAGTTGTACTGCCTATCAACAACACCCCTGCTTTTAACTTAATAGATCTAAACACAATCGGAGGGTGGTATCCGAATCCGCTCGATATTCATCCTTTTAAATATATTCACTATAAAATGTCGATTATCACACCCCATGTAGCAAAAGCGCCCACACACTAGAACCGTCTGTTTTCGCAATTTCGGGTGCGATTTCTATTACTTTGACTCTTTTTTATTTTTTTAGTATACTACTGCCATGAAATCCGCTAAAAAGAAGACGTCTCAGCATACATTCAAGGAAAACCAAGAAGTTGTTTACCCCCTGCAGGGGGTCGGCCACATAAGCTCCATTGAAGACCGCGATTTCAAAGGCGAGCAGATCCCCTATTACATCATTTATCTCGAAGTATCGGACATGACGGTGATGGTCCCGGTTGACAAAGCCGAAGAGATTGGAATCCGGGCAATCGTACCGAGTTCGGAAGCAAAAAAAGCACTCGGCATCATTACGGAAGAGTATGAACCTGTAACTGCGGATTGGAAACTGCGGTATCAGATGAACCTCGATCTTCTAAAGAAAGGCAGTGTGACCGATATCGCCACTGTCGTACGTACCCTCTACCACCGAAGCAAAGTAAAAGAACTACCTATTCTGGAACGAAAGCTGTTCGACAGCGCACTGAAACTCATGGTCGACGAGGTATCTTTCTCTCTGAAGAAATCGAAAGCGGAGGTAGAAGAGATCATTTTCAGTAAACTGGAGACTGAGTGAACAGTGCATTGATAATGGCCGCAGGCGAAAGCAAACGGGCGGGCACCGGAAGGAACAAAATCTACCGTACAATTAAAAACGAATCGGTACTCAAGAGATCGGTAACACCGTTTCTAAAAATCGATACAATCGAACGCATCTGCATCGTTATGGCTAAAGGAGAGGAAGAGGCGATATCTCGGGCCCTTGCAGACCTCACAAAATCACCGAAAGTTCGGTTCGCCGAAGGGGGAAAAACCAGACAAGATTCGGTGTATGCAGGCCTTCAAGAACTTGCTGACGAAACTCCTGATATCGTACTCATCCATGATGCAGCCCGGCCTTGGGTAACCGAATACATTATAGAATCAGTTCTGGAAGCAGTGGACAAATTCGGGGCCTGTGCGCCTGTCATTAACGCAACAGACGCCTTAAAAATCGTAAACAGTGAAGGTTTCATTACCGGACATCTTCTCCGCTCGGAGACAGTCGCTGCTCAGACACCTCAAGGATTTAGATTCGCCTCTATTCTCGAAGCACACCAAAAAGCATCAACCGACGGCATTCCCTATATTGATGATACTGAAATCTATAGTACCTATATCGGAAAAGTATTTACTGTTGCAGGTGATCCTGTAAATCGAAAAATCACCTATATCCATGACATCGAACCGTACGAATAACTGTAGATAAAGGACTAGCAATGCGAGTAGGCTTCGGTTATGACATTCACAAACTCGTAACTGGACGAAAGCTATTATTAGGAGGAGTTGAAATCCCCTCCTCTGTGGGGGAAAAAGCACACTCTGACGGTGATGTATTGATCCATGCAGTCATCGATGCACTTCTCGGAGCAGCCTCGCTTGGAGATATCGGCAAGCACTTTCCTCCCGGCGACCCTGCTTTCAAGGGGATTTCAAGCCGTCTTCTCTTGGCGAAAACAAAAACACTGATACACAATCACGGTTATACGATTTCAAACATCGACAGCACCATCATCCTCGAAAGACCCAAACTCCTTCCTCACATCACTGCTATGAAAGAACATATCGCTTCCGACTTGGGGATCGTGCCCGGAGATATTTCGATCAAAGGGAAAACAAAGGAGCAGTGCGACGCTACAGGCGCCGGTGAGGCTGTTGAAGCGTATGCAGTCGTACTTCTTCTCACTCAAACGGCGGAACAGCATGCCTGAGACGGCCCGGTGGGAACCGGTTTTCACGGTTTTACGGAATTCCGTAGAGAAGAATATACTCCCCTCCGTTTCTCACATTGCAAATGACCGGAAAGACCCGTTTCGAATCCTCATTTCTACTATGATTTCACTCCGTACCAAGGACGAAGTTACTCTTCCCGCTTCGAACCGACTTCTTGCAAAGGCAGACTCCCCCGCTGCATTGGCCGAATTGAGTGAAGAAGAAATCGCCGAGCTCATTTATCCGGCAGGATTTTATAAAACCAAAGCAAAAAACATCAAGCAGACTGCTCTGTTACTTGCAGAAAACGGCGGAGAGGTCCCTGCCGACAGAGATAAGCTTCTCGAACTGCCCGGTGTGGGGAGAAAAACGGCAAATCTGGTTTTGAACCTCGGATATGGTATCGATGCAATATGCGTTGACACCCACGTCCACCGGATCAGCAACAGGACAGGCTGGGTGCGTACGGAAACTCCTGAACAGACCGAATACGCACTCATGAAAGTGCTCCCGAAACGGTATTGGATCGAAATCAACGAATTACTGGTCTCATTCGGCCAAAAAATCTGCACCCCTGTCTCGCCGTTCTGCTCCCGGTGCGGGTTACGGGAGAACTATTGTCTGCAAACAGGTGTCACGAGAAGCAGGTAACTGCTCAAGCACCGTATTCCGCCTCAGCAGGCTGCTACTCCTGCAGTTCCATCTCACACCTGGTAATCTTGGCCCGTACCCGGTCGACAATCTCCTGGTCTGCCTCCGGGACGTCCTTCGTTAACAGTGCTGCCACCTTTTCTCTTGCTAAGGCCACAATGTCTTTTTTCCCTTTTTCCGCCCAGATTTCGCGGTTACCCCGTTCGGCAATTAACGGGTCCCGATGCTCACCGCTATAGAGTAAATTCAGAGTGTGGTCTGCCATGATAAAAGTGCCCCGATGACCGGTCTGTTTTATCAATTCTTCCCCGATCATATCTTTGCCGGCATCCACTCCGGCAAGCAAACGCCGGACCTGACCCACGATCTCTGCATCGAGGACGAGCTGCTCATGGCTGATGGTCATCCCACAGGCGTACATGCCGAGATTTACGATCAGGTCGTTTCCCGCTGCAGCCGCGCAGTAGGTGCTGAATGTCTTCTCCCAGGAGTTCTGCTCATCATGAGCATGATTATCGGAGTTTGGTGCTGTGGTGTGGAGAGGCAGATTGTAATACTTCGCCACCTGTGCCCCTGCAATCCGAGCTAAGGTGGTTTCGATCGAGCCAACCAGTGCAGTACTCTTTTTCATATCGAAGGTGGTCCAGCTGCTCGCCCAGATAACCGGTGTTCCCGGATTGAGCAGTTGGGTAATACAGATCCCGGAAAGTGCTTCCGCATTATGGACGGTGACCAATCCGGCCAGAGAATAGGGAGAGCTTACCCCCGCGATCGGTTCCGGGAGAATCGCCACGGGGAAGCCCCGTTCGGCACACTCCACCACTCCCTCGACAGCACCCTTCTCCCAAAAAAGCGGTGAAGTGGGAGAGAGCTGGCTAATCATGTAAGCACCTTTCCGGGACGCTTCAGGTGCAGCGGTGAGCGTCATCTCCATGGCGTAGCGGTTGATTACCTCACTATCAGTTGAAAAATAGATCGGTTTGGTCGAAAGCCGTATAGCGGCATCTAAAGAATAGAGAAGCGAAGATCTGGAGTTTACGTCACACGGAGATGCCGGGAGACCGATCATGTCGATATCTTCGAGATGGTGAGAGAGTTTGACATACTCTTCGACTTCTTTAACCGTGAACTGCCGATGCTCCCCCGTAATCTCGTCGTCGAAGAAAACCGCATTGTGACCGCCGGCAAAATAGGCATTTCCGTCTCCGATAGTAAATGCTTTTTCTCCGGTGCGGTCATACACGTCGATACTTTTCGGGGCCTGGTCGAGGCATTTCTGCAGTATCGATTGCGGAAATGTGGCTACCCCTGTGCCCATATCGACAGGCAATCCCGCTGCTTTCAATTTTTTCAAGCTCGATTCACTGTCGATTTTAACCCCTGTCTCTTCTAGAATTCGAACTGTTGCTTCAGCAATCTCCTGTACCTCCTGATCGGAAAGTACCTTGATTTTATTGTGCTTCATACAATTCTCCTACCAATCGATCCCCTGCAGGTCGATATCCCCCGCATCGGTTATATTCTTATGTAATGACAGATACATCGTGACATACGTATCCGGGAATTGTCTCGTCGTACCTTCTCTGCTCTCATACCTACTCAATATTCTCTCGTGCCGGATTGTATCGCTTCGATCTCTTCTTTTTGGAACGCCTCCGCCATAGCATCGAGTTCAGCTGCCGTTTTCTCATCTATATGTTGGGGATGATGTTCATCGAGGACCTTTTTTGCCGCTTCCCGGCCACGCTCAGCCATGCTCTTTCCGCCTTCCGCTTTCCAGTCTTCCCACTTTTTACGGCTGGTCAGTTTCGGGAACCAGCTAACTTTACGCAGATACTCCATGGTGTGGTCCTCACCTAAATAATTTCCGCCGATTCCCACCTGCTTTATAACATCTAAAGCGATCGTCTCCCGGTTTACGTCGAACCCTTCCACAATACGGAACGCGGCCCCTAAAAACTCATTGTCGAGCATGCACTGTTCATAACTGGCCGTGAGCATTTGATCGAGCATCCCCACAGACAGATGGACAAAATCGGCCCCACCTAATGAACAGGTAAGAAGCTGGAGCCCCCGCTCGTATCCGGCCTGGGCATCCGAAATGGGAGCATCGATCCCGGTCCCCGCCTGGCAGGGAAGATTGTAAAAATGTGCAAGCTGGGCCGTTGCAGCATGTATTATCTGGGTTTCGGGGGCCCCGCCGGAGTAGAGGCCCGTGCTCATATCCATGATCCCGGTCGCAATCGAATAGATGCACGGCAGACCCGGGCGAATCATCTGGGCAAGACAGATACCGGTGAGGATATTTGCAGTCTGCTCGACTAGAGTCCCCGCTACGGTAATCGGCGTTGTAGCACCGGGGAGGGCGTCCGCCTCGATGTAGAGAGGAACACCCTGCTCGGCACACTCCATAAGCTCTTCTACCCTAATCCGCGGTTGAACTAATGGGCTTACCAGACAGAGGACAATCGTAAAAAATGGGCGCTCCCGGAACGCCTCGCGACTTCCTGCGATTACTGCCGCCATCTCCACCTGGTCCTGCACCCCTTTTTTTCCTAACGCCTGCGAATAGTAGTTGCGGGAAGTATTCTTCATCACCGCAGGGAAAAGAATTCGGTCGAACCCGAGCTGGGGGATGTCCTGAGGGTTTACAATACCGTGCATGATATGCAGGTTTTCCAAAGCGTCCTGTAAACGGGTAAGGTCTTCGAGGTCTTTGAGCGTTGCCGGGCGGCGCTCCCCGTCGAGACCGATAACATTCAGCGCGGACGAACCGCCTATGGTATACACATTCTTCTGGTCCACCCGGACATCCCACTGCGAATCCCGGGCATGAAGGGTAAAACGGGAAGGTGCTGATGCTAAACATCGGCGGAGAACATGTTCGGGTGTTTTTACCGTCATCGCATTAAAATCCACCACACAGCCGTTCTCTTTCATCACCTCGAGCGCAGGCCTGTATTCCATTCTTACCCCGACATCGTTTAGTACCTCGAGGACAGCGTTGTGGATCAGCTGCATCTGTTCTTCACTCATGTAGTTCAATTGACCGCCGTGTAATTCGCGTACCGCCATTACTGAAACTCCTTATTTAAGTGATCCGGAAACCATACCTTTGATAAAATATTTTTGCCCTGCGAAATAGAGGGCGAGCATCGGTATTGTTGCCAATACCAGCCCGGACATGGTTGCCGGGATATCAAGATTGTATCGTGATTTAAAAACAGTAAGACCCACCATGAGTGTTTTTAACTCGTCCCGCTGCAGGAAAATGACGGCTATCAGCAGCTCATTCCACACCCAGAGAGCATTTACAAGAATGATGGTGATAATTGCCGGAGCGGCAAGGGGAAGAATGATTTTTCTCAAAATGATGATATCGGGACAACCGTCGATGCGGGCCGAACTCATAATCTCATCGGGGATGGTCTTAAAGAAATTGGTAAGCATGTAAATCGAAAAAGGCAGTGTAAGCCCCACATATATCAAAATAACACTGGCGTAGGTGTTCAAGATGTGCAGCTGTATCATCAATTTGAACAGGGGAATAACCATAACCACCGGAGGAACAACCATCAGGGTGAGAATAAAACTGAAAATGGTGTCTCTGTTTTTAAAACTCATCTTGGCAAAGGCGAAGGCGGCAAGACTTGCTATTATCGTGTTAAAGGCGATCGAACCGCCGGTGAGGATAATGCTGTTGAGAAACCAGCGGGGAAACGTTTCTCCCTTCAAGACTTCGAAGAAATTTTCCATTATAGGTTTGAGAGGAATACTGAATCTGTTTACCAGATATTCCGCATCAGATTTAAAAGAGGTGACGAACATATAATAAACCGGAAAAATGCAGGCGATCGCAAACAGAACAAGAACGATCTGTTTCCAGGCATTTCCCCATCGTATACGTTTTCTCTTGTGTGTACGGGTTGATTTTTTTGCTGTCATCTCACTCATGATTCCGTCTCCAGCCGTTTTGATACATTAGCCCGTAACAGGATCAGTGCTATTGTGATGATTAGAAGCAGTATCGAGGCTGCAGAGGCTTTTCCCATCTGGTTATATCGAAAAGCGGTCAGATAGATAAACAACTCGGCCACCATGGTACTGCCTCCGGGTCCGCCCGAGGTCATCACGTACACATAGTTGAAGACCCAGGAGAGCATGGTGATAATCATGATTACAACATAGAACTCGATGACTAGTGAAAGCTGCGGTATGGTTATCCGGACAAGGGTCTGCCACCAGTTTGCCCCTTCGAGTCTGGCCGCCTCATACATCTGTTCGTCCACAGACATCAGCCGGGCAAAAAAGAGTACCACCCCGAAACCGAACTCTTTCCATACGATTACCCCCATAATCGTCCAGAGTGCGTATTTAGGGCTTCCGAGCCAGTCTAAGGCGAGGAAATCGAGATGAAGAGACCGAAGTATGAGGTTTAAAATTCCGTTCAGCTGAAAAATATAGCTGAATACAATCCCGACAACGGGAATCGCTAAAAGATAGGGCATAAAAAAAATTGTACGATACACCTGCCATCCGAGAAGCTGTTCATAGAGAAGGACCGAGAACACGATGGCCACAAATACAAGAATCGGTACGGCAATGAGGAGAATAAAATTATGCGATAGTGCACTACGAAAAACCTCGTCCTGAAATAGAGAGATGTAGTTCTGCAGACCGATAAACACATTCCCGCGGGAACTGATTCTCAGAAGCGAATATCGGAACACTTGTATTACGGGCAAAAAGAAAATGACGGCAATTGTAATGAGAGCGGGAGATAAGTATAGATATGGTTTCAGTTTCCGTTCTACCATAAATGTTCTTCCTGTTGGAATATATCGAAACGGACCGGCGGTAGACAGTATCGTTTGCTGTCGGTTATTTCGGCCGGTCCGCTTTTCAATACATCACTGTAAAAAATTTTCTATTTAATCCAATTCTTAAAATCCTGTACAGATTCAGGATTCTCTTTCCGCCATTTGGTGATGATACTTTCCTGCAATTGGGCACATTCTGAAGGAGTAAACTCCCCTGCGAACAGCTTCTGGCAACCGACAAAGTTGGCCTGTTCATCGAGAATACTGGGAATAAAATTCTCCAGGTTGGGGCCCGGTTTTGCCTTGATCCAGTTAAAGACCTTTTTCATCTGCGGGGTCGTTATTTTTGAAGCATCGAATCTGTCATCCGCGGGGAATACTCCCGTCTTGTCATACCAGGAGTTGAGTCTGTCTTCAGTGTGTGTGTACACGAGAAAATCAGCCGCTTCCTGTTTGTATTCCGACCACGAGGTAATACCCAGTCCCTGAGCGGTGACGGTGTAGGAATCGGCCAGATCGCCGTCTCCCCAGATGGGGATCATCATGACACCAAAATTGTCCGGACCGATCGTGTCGAGCCATCCCGGATAGAAGCTGTCATTACCGAAGATCATGGCTGCATCGCCGCGGACAAAGAGGTCCTGTCCCTGCTGATAGTCGAGCGAGTTGATGTCGTCGTTCCAATACCCTTTCTGCTTTAATTCGTAGAGTTTCTCCCACCATTCAGCAAACTGAGGATCGGTAAAGCTGTACTGCCCTACGGCGGCTTTCTTTAATTCCTCAGCAGAATCGAGGCTCTGTTTGGAGAGCAGCTGCCATATCCAGCCGCCGAACCATCCGTCTTTCAGCCCGCCTGCAATCGGAACGATGCCCGCCTGTTTGAGCTGCTCACAAGCGTAGAGAAAATCGTCCCACCGGCTGTAGTCCTTCTCCGGATCCAGTCCGGCTTCTCTAAACAGGTCTTTTCGGTACGCCATGGAGTTTCCTGAGAGATACCACCCGATACCCCACAGTTTTCCGTTGTACTCCCGTTCGACATTACTAATGTAGTGGCTGTATTCGGATTCGGGGATATAATCGCTTATTGGTGCAAGATTACCGGCCCAGGCGTCTTCCAGCGTCCACACACCGCCCCAGAAATACTGAATATCCGGGCCCTGTTGCGCGGCCGCTGCCGTTTTGAATGCGGGAACGAGATTGTCGGTCGACTGGAGTACCGTTTCAAAGGTGATACCGGGGTTCTCCTCACTGTACAACCTGGTGGACTCTTCCATCCACGCTTCGGCCCCGGGAGCTTCCTGTTCTCCCCACCACCAGATAACCAGTTCAGCCTCTTTTGCACTACCCGCTTCTTGTTCACCTGCTGCAAACAGAGAAAACGCACAAAAAACAAGAACAACGGTAAGAGCAACCGTCTTTGCGAAGAGATGTTTCTTCATATGAAACCTCCTATGTGTTTTTCGGGCCTCTAACAGGCCCGTAATAAAGCCTATATCATGTTAACGCCATATCCGCCGGGCATACTCCTTAGAAATTGAGAGAAACTGTTCGTACAGCCTTGGAACATCCGTACTTTCATCCGTTATAAAGACGATCGGCATGGCAATAACATCCGGAGCGAGTATTTCCATCACCTCACCGTAGGTGTGAAGCGCCTCTTCAGGAGTTTCGTTATCGTAAATGATGTAGATTACCCCTTTCTGCCGGTACGGTCCCTTTAAAGCAGGAAAATCGTCTTTCGAATACCGATAGGCGAGGTTTACACCAGCTAACGGGGGGTCGTGGTTTAAGTAATCGGCGCCGCACGGGTTCGGTCCGCAATTGTGAAGCAGTCCGGGCCCGAACTTCTGCACTACTTTGTTGTTAAACGGCACATCGAATCTTTGGAAAAAGTCAGTTTGATAGTTAGTCGATGTGTCCGAACTGACGTGCCCCTTTTTCTCTTCCGGGCACCAAAAGTAGAACCAGTCGGTCGAAGCAAGTCTGTTTATGCCGCCTGCTACTCGGATTACTTCTTCGCTAAACTCGATGATCGTCTCGGTTATAAGACCCGCAAGATGGTCAATCTTTTTCGGATCATCCACCATGGTCAGGTAAAAATTATCAGCACCGAGTATATCATGGGCAACACCCAATATTCCGTTGTTATCCAGACCTGAGAAATACACCTGTTCATCCATCTCTTTGAGAAAGTAGGTGAGAAAATCGAGAAACCGGGGGAACATTCCGTCTTTACGGATGTCCGGTTTTTGTATTGTATAAATATCGTCAGGATTATTGATAAGAGGTCCCTTGGCATAGGGGGTCTGGTCCGGGTTGTCACTCCAATGCACCGGAAGCCCGAAGGCATTATCTACTCCCACACAACCGATGTTGATAAAAACGGAGGGAATGTAGTCGTCCGGGATAAGTTTGAGCGACTGCCGGATACTGTAGAGCCGGAGTTTCAGCTGCTTCTCCTTGTCGGTAAGCTCCTCTCTGACCGTGTATCCCCACGGGTTAAATCCGAGATCGAACCAGATCGGGATATGGTCTACTTCTTCATAGTTCCACACTCGTCGGACAGTTTCCTTTCTCCGTTCGATCTCCTGTTTCGGTATATCGAAATCCAGTTTCATATCCATATCCGGTTTATACATCCAGTAGTTCTAAACTCTTTTTCAACGATTCCGCATGGTCCATTGTCGGCCAATACTCGAGTCCGAACGTTCCGTCGAATCCGGCTTTTTGGACTTCCCGAATGATAAACGGATAATCCAGTTCGTTGTTAAACGGCTCGTGCCGGCCGGGGACCCCAGCAATCTGAAATGCGGCAATGTGCTCGAGATTCTGTTTGATGAACTCTGTTTGATTGCCCGCCATCACCTGCATATGATAAATATCGTAGAGCAGTTTTACACTCGGACTGGCAACCGCTTTTACAACATCCACACCAAGCTGCGGATCATCGAGGAAACAATCCGGATGGTCTACTCTCGTATTCCACGGTTCCAGCAGGATGACGATACCTTCCTTTTCGCATACCGCTGCCTGGGCTTTGAGTGTTTCTATCATACTCTCCACAGCTTCTTCGTTGGAAATGGAACTGTCCACATTCCCGCTGCCGCTGACGAGGTACTTACATCCCACCTTCTTGGCCGGAGGGATGATTTCACCGAGACTGTCCACGGCAAGCTGCCGGTCATTTTTGTTTATCAAAGAAGCTTCTATCCCCCCGTCGGGATGACAATGGACAAAGCTGTTGGTAGTAACTCCGAGTTTTTCATTGAGTTCGGCCAGCATATCAAAATCTTTCATCGTATCGGTAAGGTTCGCCCCGTCGAACGCCTTATTGTGAAACCAAAGATCGTAGTAGGTATACCCGATGGATGCGATCTTCTCGATTCGGGATTTATAATCCAAATTACCGAAAACCGGTTCAACGCAGATACTTATTTTTGCCATATCCAATCCTCCTCGTAGCAGTTATTCGTGGTTGTTGCCTGACATTATGCCAGTTCAGCTGCCACCTTTTGTATACCGTGTGCGACCATGTCGCAATCTTCTTCACTCATTTGGGCAGGTATATCGAGATGCACCACTCTCGACAGATATTCCAGTGTATGTGGACACATATCTTCAGAGTACTGCACTTCCTCACCCTTGTGATAGGGGCAAGTCCAGGGGCACCCTTCCGGTGTGGGAGTTTTCTTCTCGATAATGTGTTTCCAGTGAGCATAGATATGCCAATCGGGGATTCCTGAATTGAAAACCCCCGCCGCATCGATTCCTTCGGCCCGGAGGGCTTCGGTAAACGGCTGCACCTTTTCTTTGGAATCGAGAAAAAACATCAAACAGATTGCACTGTCTCCTTCGGTATCATTGACCGGGCGGAGGGTGATTCCTTTGGTATTCTTGATCTGATCGGTTATCCGTTTTTTGTTTCTCCGCATCAGAGAAACCAGAGTGTCCAGCTTTCCCAGCTGGGCCAGCATAACCGCACCTGTCAATTCACTCATCCGGTAATTAACACCGCTAAAAAGCTCGCCCTCGTACCGTTCTTCGGCAAACCGGTCCGGCCGCCAACAGGCAGCCGTATCATGATATCCCATGGCCCTGTCGTAGAGCAGACCGTCATCGGTGACAAGCATTCCGCCCTCTCCGGCAGTAATGATCTTATGGTACTGAAATGAAAAAGCGCCGACATCACCGAACGTCCCCAATTTTTTCCCTTTATAGGAACCGCCTGCAGCTTGGGCCACATCTTCGATCACTTTGAGCTCATGCTTTCGGGCAATTTCCATAATGCGGTCCATATCACACGGGACCCCCCGCATATGGACAACAATAACCGCCTTGGTAGACGGGGTAATTTTTTTCTCGAGATCATCAGGGTCCATGGTAAGGGTCTCATCGACCTCGCAGATAACCGGAATGGCTTTTGCTGCGACTATCGCGGCACAGGAAGCAAAAAAAGTGTATCCTGGAACAAGTACCTCATCCCCCGGACCTACTCCTACAGCGACCAACCCGGTAATAAGTGCACCGGTACAATTCGTCGTTGCCAAAGCATGCTTTACCCCTACTTTATCTGCAAAAGCCGTCTCCAGCTCACGTACTTTAGAGGGGAATTCCTCCGGTCCGTAATATCGGAAAAGATATTTGCGGTCCAACACCTCGAGGACCTGTTGTTTCTCCTCTTCGCCGATTTCCAGTCCGCCCGGAAACATCGAATAATTAGAAGTAGTTTTCGCCTTAGGGCCTCCCTTGATGGCAAGCTTCTCGCTCATTAAACATCCTCCATGCTGAATTCTGCTATTGTATACTTGAACACGTTACTAAAAGCTTTTAGTAATTGTAGAATATAAACCAAAAATTGTCAATATTTTTTTACTATCTAATTTTTACTTATTGATCTGCTTTACACTTTTTCGTTTGATGAGCTCACCTGCAAAAAAGACTTTGCTCGGGTGCTTGTAATCTCCCTGAATGAGATCGATAATCACCTCGATAGCAAACTCACCCATTTTTGCCATATCGAACTTTATTGTGGTAAGAGGCGGCTGGATATATTTACTCAAGATGACGTTGTCCATGCTGATAATTGATATGTCATTCGGAATTTCATATCCCTCAGCCTGCAGCCGCCGGATTGCACCGATTGCATAAATATCGGCAGCACAGTATAACGCGGTCGGAACATCACCCTCGCATTCCGCCACCAATTCGGCAGCACACTGCTCACCGCTTTTTTCATCACCGTTTGCAGCTTTGAACCCCAGCCACTTTTCGACGAGAGGGAGTTTGTTTTTTTTGAGGGAACGCTTGAAGCCGTAGTAGGTTTGTTTCCCGTACATGCTGGCTTGGGTCTCGCCTATATAGCCGATGTTTGTGTGACCGCATGCAATGAGATAGTCCACAGCAAGTTCCGCACCTTGCACATGGTCCACTTCTACAGCAATGGTGTCTTTAGACCGCATATGATCGTCGACAAGCACGGTCGGTATCCCGGTCGACCTGATGTTGTCGATGATCTGAAGGTTCATCTCTCCGATAATAATAATGCCGTCGACATCTCTATTTTTGATAACGTCCGGTATCTGATTGTACCGTTCACCGTTTACACTGGAAATAAGAAGATTGTAACCAAGCTGTTCACTTTTCGTGAGGGCCGAACTGAGTACTTCCATCAAAAAGAGGTGCCGGAGGGGGGAGCGGTGTTCTTCATGCAGAATGCCGATGTTGTTGGTGCATTTGAACAAAAGCCTTCTCGCCTGTTGATTGGGAACGTAATTGTACTTCTCGACGATTTCGAGTATCCGTTCCCTGGTCTTTTCACCTATCCCTTTTTTATTATTCAATGCAATAGAAACTGCTGAGGGAGAAACATTCGCTTTTTTGGCTATATCGAGAATAGTCAACGACTTTTTCATTGTATCACAACGTTACCATTTTTATCGGCACCCTGTACACCCTGCGTTGATTCAGGTCTCTTCTGCAATAAGCAACGTTTTCGGATCGAGTTTGAGGTGGAGATCTTGAGAACGGACCTCTTCATGGTCTTTTGCCAAATCGAGATGCACATAATCTTCTATATATCTAAGCGTTACCAAAACATCGATACCGGCAATGACATGCTCCAACTCACGTGGAATTCCTTGATCGTTAAAAAGCGGTTCCTCCGAACGAAGCGAAGCACTGAACCACACTTCAATACCCATCCGTTTAGCAAAATCTTTTACCAAACCAAGTCCTTCAGTAGTGGCCTTCGAAAAATCATACCCATCGACAACAATGATTTCAGCAGCAAAGTTGCCGTTATTGATCATCGCTTCTAAGCTGCTCAATATCCGCTTGGGCTCGACTCCTTCCTGATTGAAATTCATAATAACCCTGTTTTTAATCAATTCATCATGAACTTCCACCGCAGATTCGAGCTCTCGTTTTTTAGCGATTTCTTTGAAAATATCCTCGTACCAGGAAATGATATGATCAGTTCGGGATGAGAAGGAGACATGTATAACATGTTTTCCCTGAAAGAGGTTATCTGTTGCAATATGCACCAGACAGGCGGTCTTCCCTACTCCCTTACGTGAAGCTATCACTCCGATATTCCCGTTCCCGACTCCGCCGTGGATCGATTTTTCCAGAATTCGAAGAGGGCTCCGTTTTATCAATTCATTTTTTACCATTGTTCTCCGGTCTCCTTTATAGTCATGATTGTTCTTTCTTCCGCTGTTCCTGGTACTCTTCGGTCAGTTCTTTGGCAATATTTTTCGGAACAGTACCGTATTTTCGAAACTCCATAGAATATTCCGCTTTGCCCTGGGTGAGGGAACGAAGAGCGGTTGAATATCCAAACATTTCACTCAACGGGACTTCGGCTTCCACCTTGGTAAAATTACCGTCCTCTACGGAACTGATGATTATGCCTCGCCGCTGATTGAGGCTTGCAAAAACACTACCTTGAAACTCGGAAGGTGTTTCTATTTGTACCGACATAATGGGTTCTAAGATTTTCGGTTTTGCTTTCGGGTACGCTTGACGGAAAGCACTGATCGAAGCGGCCGTAAAAGCCATCTCCGAGCTGTCTACAGCATGATACTGGCCGTCCTTTAAAACCACCCGCACACCGGTAATCGGATACCCTATGAGATTTCCTTTCTCCAGTGCGGTTTTAAACCCATGATCACAGGCAGGAACGTAATCTTTGGGAATATTGCCGCCTTTAATCTCGTCGACGAACTCATAATCGGCGGATTGGGAACCGTCATCTTCGGTAGTTACCTCGATAGGTTCTATGTACCCGACAACCCGGCCGAATTGTCCGGCACCGCCGGTCTGTTTTTTGTGGGTATAATCGAAGTCCGCCCGTTCGGTTATTGCCTCACGGTAGGCCACCTGGGGCATACCGGTTTCCACAGCAGCTTTGTATTCCCTTCGCATCCGCTCGACATACACTTCGAGATGCAGCTCTCCCATCCCCTGAATGATCGTCTGGTTCGATTCGGGGTCCACATACGTACGGAACGTGGGATCTTCTTTGGTGAACCTGTTCAAGGCCTTTGCCATATTGTCCTCGGATTTCTTGTCGGCAGGCTGCAGAGCAAGATAAATGACCGGTTTGGGCACATACATCGATGTCATAGAATAGTTCAAACCCGGTGAAACGAACGTATCACCTGAGGCACAGTCGATCCCAAAAAGAGCGACAATATCGCCGCTTCCTGCTTCGGTAATATCTTCCATACTCTCGGCATGCATCCGGATAAGGCGGCCCACCTTGAACTTTCTCTTACTCCGGGTATTGAAGAGGTCTTCCCCTTTCTTTACCAGGCCTTGATAAATGCGGATATACGTAAGCTGCCCATAAGAGGTATCTTCGAGTTTAAAGGCAAGTGCTACTGTGGGTTTGGATTCTTCCGGTTCGAGGACTAGTACCTGCTCGTTATTATCGAGATCGAGCGCTTTATTTTCGACTTCGGAAGGGTTCGGCAGATAGTCGATAACACCGTCCAAGAGAAGCTGCACGCCCTTGTTGTGATAGGCGGAACCCATAAAAACAGGTGTAAGCTCCTGGGCAAGTGTCCCAACCCGCACTGCATGACGGATTTGTTCTTCGGTTTCCTTACCCTCGAGAAAAGCTTCGGCAAGCTCATCAGAAAACATGGATGCTGCATCGAGGAGGACTTCCCTCTTTTCCGCGGCGGGCCCCTGCAATTCTGTCGGTATTTCTTCTTCCCGGATAATTTCTCCGGCCGGACCCTCGAAGTAGCACGCTTTCATCGTGATGAGGTCTACGATCCCTTCATGGTCACTTTCGAGGCCGATCGGGACCTGCATGAGCACTGCATTATGGTTGAGTTTTTCCCGAAGCTGTTCGGTCACTTTAAACGGATCCGCGCCGGTCCGGTCACACTTATTGATAAAGGCGACCCGCGGAACATTGTAGCGGCGCAGCTGACGGTCTACAGTGATACTCTGCGATTGGACCCCGCCGACGGAGCAGAGTACTAAAATCGCACCGTCTAAGACCCTGAGTGCTCGTTCCACTTCGATCGTAAAATCAACGTGACCCGGAGTATCAATAATATTTATAGCATAGTCCTTCCAAGAAACATAGGTTGCGGCTGATGCAATGGTAATCCCGCGCTCCCGTTCCAGTTCCATAGAGTCCATGGTAGCGCCAACACCGTCTTTTCCCCGCACCTCATGCATTTTGTGTATCCGCTTACAATAGAAGAGAATCCGTTCGGTCAGGGTGGTTTTCCCGGAGTCAATATGGGCGCTAATGCCTATATTCCGCATTTTTGGTACCATACAGTTTTAATACCTCTTTATGTTATATTATAATTGATTGATGTGCTTCATGCAAAACAAGTATCGCTTTTGCAAAGGCACCTAACTTACGCAAAGGGGAGTATATTCAATAGCAAAATATACTAAAAATGAGAAGAGAAGAAAAGTGATTTATCATGAAAAAACCGAACATGAAAAACAGCTGCGGCACTTGTTATATCGGTACTTCCGGCTATTCGTATGATGATTGGCGGGACGTGTTTTATCCGCATTCTCTCGACAAGAAGGATTTTCTACCGTTTTACGCCGAACAGTTTCCGTTTGTAGAACTGAACTTTTCTTACTATAAACAGCCGGACTCGGGAATGCTTGCGAGGATCGCTGAGAAGACCCCCTCTGAGTTCCTCTTTACCATCAAAGGCCATAAAAGTTTTACCCATGAGCGGAACACTCGCTGGAAAGACGAAGCACTCCGGTTTAAAGAGAATGTACTTCCTCTCGTTGAGAAGAAGAGAATACCGGCTGTCGTGCTTCAGTTTCCCTACTCGTTTCATTACACTCCGCCGAACAGGCGCTATCTCGCCGATCTCAGCACTGCCCTGCACGGGCTGCCGCTCTGTGTCGAGTTCCGCAACAACGAGTGGCTCCATAACGATGTGTACGACGGTCTCCGGGAGAGGGGGATCGGGTTCGTTGCAACCGACGCACCTTCCCTGCCGAATCTTCCCACACCAGTCCCGATCACGACCTCCGAGATCGGTTACCTCCGGTTCCACGGCAGAAACGCCGCCAATTGGTGGGAAGGAGACAACACAACCAGATACGATTACCTCTACTCGAAAGCGGAATTACACGAGTGGCTCGATAAAATCGTCGAACTGTTAGTCGATGTGAAAGTCCTTTTCGTTGCCTTTAACAATCACAGAAAAGGGCAGGCGGTAGAAAACGGCAGACAGCTGGCAGGGCTCCTCGAGGACCGGGGGATACAAACCGTCCGTCCGAACCGCAGCTAAACCGGATTGAAAAAAATTACTACTTGTACAAATAACAGGCTACGAAATGGTTACCATCAACTTCATAGAAAGGAAGTTCCTCCACCTTACACATATCCATTACATGAGGGCACCTTGTATGAAATCTACAGCCGGGTGGAGGATTTATCGGACTGGGCACATCGCCTGCCAAAACCTTACTCTTCCCTCGTTGAAGCGGGTCCGGCACAGGAATTGAAGTGAGCAACGCCTGAGTATACGGATGCCTTGGATTATTGAAAAGAACAGTTTTGGGGGCCACTTCGACGATTTTTCCCAAATACATCACGGCTACGCGATCGCTTATATGTTTGACAACACTGAGGTCATGAGAAATGAATAAAAGGGTCAGTCCCAATTCTCGCTGCAGCTGCTGAAGCAGATTGATGATTTGGGCCTGTATTGAAACATCAAGAGCGGAAACGGATTCGTCAGCAACAATAAACTCCGGGTCCGTGGCCAATGCCCGGGCAATGCCGATCCGTTGACGCTGTCCGCCACTGAATTGATGAGGATAACGGTCTCTCTGTTCCGGGAGTAGGCCGACTTTTTTCATCAATTCGGCTACTTTATCGGATATTTCCTTTTTAGGAGTAGTATTATGGACGATCATCGGTTCTGCTATAGCTGCCCCTATCGTCATTCTCGGGTCTAAAGAACCGAACGGGTCCTGATAGATAATCATCATCTTTTTTCTGTATTGCAGCATCTCTTTTTTGTCCAGATTAGTTATATCATTTCCAAGGAATTGGATGCTGCCGCTCGTCGGTTCGTGGATGCGCAATATCACCTTACCGCATGTCGTTTTACCGCAGCCGGATTCGCCCACTAAACCCAATACTTCCCTTCGACTTATGTGAAAACTAACCCCGTCAAGAGCTTTTACAGCTTCTTTCTGTCCAAACGGTGATTTCCCGGAGAAAAACCATTTCTTTAAATTATGTATCTCGATTAACGTTTCCATTAGATTACTCTTTTACTTTTCTTGATGCCATCAAATGACACTTTACGAAATGATTTTCTCCAACCTCAATAAGTTGGGGGATTTCTCCTTTACACCTGTCAAATGCAAACTCACAGCGGGGCTCGAAAGGACATCCTTCAGGAAGATGGACCAAATCAGGTACAGTGCCATCAATCGTATCTAAGGATTTGTTCTCTCTATCTAATCTCGGTATTGACCGGTTCAAACCTTTCGTGTAGGGATGGAGCGGTTTC
>CAZQKT010000051.1:0-22391 GCA_964594055.1 uncultured Spirochaetales bacterium | reverse complement strand
GCAAGCTCTGTACGATAAATTGCGATAAAAAAACAGCAGCGATCGAGGATATTCCGGAGCAGCTCTACAGACAGTATCTCGGCCTGGGGACAGGGTATCTTACCGGCACCGGAGCTTTTATCGCCTCACGCTTTATGGCTTTTGGAAAATCTCTTTAGGGAAGGCCCCGCCGAGCCGTTCCGTTATCTCCTCACAGGCGGTGAGGAGGAGAGCCCCATGCTCCTCCATCTGCTTATCATCGAGATCGACAGAGGTTCCGACCATCCCGATGCTGCCGAGTACCCGGTTGTTGTTATTGAATATCGGCACAGCGACGGCATTGATGCCTTTATGGTACTCCTGCACGCAGTAAGAGATGCCGGTTTTCCGTATTATTTCCAGCTCTTTGCGCAGTTTCTCGATCTCGGTAACTGTATGATCGGTATAGCCGGTAAGTTCGAGGTTTTTGAATATCCTCTCCTGCTCCCGTTTGCTGAGGAATGCAAGGACCGCTTTTCCGGTAGCTGAACAGTGCAGGGGCATGATCTCTCCTAACCCTACCGATATCCTCACGTTGGTAAATCCGCACATCTCCATGACCACGCAGTGCGAACCGCTCAAGAGGGTAAAAAAGGTGGTCTCTTCAGTTTCGGTATGGAGCTCTTCGAGGTAAGGCAGACATATTGCCGAAATGTCCATCCCTTCGATAACTGCTTCTGCATACCGCAGGTGGGCAAACCCTAAAAAGTAGTGAAGGTCGGGCTTGCGCTGGTAAACGAGGTCATGCTTCTTAAGGGAAGCGAGGATACGATAACAGGTAGATGAAGGAATGTTCAGCACTTCGCTTATCTCTTTGTTGGTGAGCCCGGTGCGAAAGTTTTGCCGAAGCAGTTCGAGTATGTTATGAATTTTGTCGACAGAGGGCATAACGGAATCAATGGTATCTATGCATTTTAAAATATGTCAACCGGAAAATAATTTTTTTTCGTCATCAACATTTATATTATCAATATATGAAATCGGTTCGTTATTATTCTTTTGACAAGAGACGATTTGTATTATATAGTAGAAAGTCAGTAATATTTCTTTTTTTTATAAGGAGGCTCTTAAATGAAAAGAATCACATGTATTCTCGGTATTATCTTTCTACTTATTGGCACTGTCGGTGTTTTTGCCGGAGGAGAGCAGGAAGCTGAAGAGGTAGTAAGAGTTGCCTTTATCGGTCCTCTCACCGGACCAAATTCCGCCCAAGGAGTAGGGGCCCGCAATTCGTTTCTCATGGCTATTGACGAGGCGAATGAATCGGGAGATCTTCCCTACACACTCGAGGTAATGGTATTAGACGATGAATCAAAACCTGCCACTGCAGCATCGGTAGCTCAAATGGCGGTATCCGATCCGGACGTAGTTATTGCCAGCGGTCATTGGAACAGCCCGTGTGCCGAGGCAACAATTCCTATCTTTAAAAGTGAAGGCATACCGTTTACCATCTGGGGTGCGATCAGTCCAACTCTCACAAGTCCTGAAAACTACCCGTATGTTACGCGGGTTTGTCCTACCCAAGCTCAGGAGAACATTCCTCTGGCAGAATTCGTGATGGGCGAGCTCGGAAGAAACCGATGGGCAATCATCTCGGACACCTCGTCGTACGGAAAGAGCAATACACAGGCTTGGACTGAGAATGCCGGAAAAATAGAGGGTGCTGAAATAGTGTCTTTAGATGAGATACAGGTCGGAACCACCGATTTTCGACCCATACTAAGCAAAATCGACAATTTGAATGTGGACGGAGTCTACTTCGGAGGAGTCGTAATGGAAGGAGCACTTGTGCGTCGACAGATGGTCGAACTCGGCATGGAGGACACTCTCTTGGTCGGTATATCCGGAATCGTAGATGATAAGTTTATAGAAACCGCGGGTAAAGACGCGGTAGAGGGCGTGATAGCAGTCAAACCAGGAAAAGATATTTCCCAAATGCCCGGCGGGGAGGAGTTTGTCAGAAATTATGAAAAGAAAGGTTACGATGAACCCTTCGGTGCGTACGGTCCCTATGCGTATGATGCTGCAAAAATAATTGTAAAAGCGCTCGAACAGGAAGGACCGGACAAGGAGGCCCTCGTGGATGCGGTAGTCGATATGGAGTATAGTGGGCTTTTAGGGACCACTACCTTTAACGATTTCGGCCAGACTGAAAATGTTGTCAGCACTATTTTTGTTATCCAGGACGGAAAATTCGTGCCGTGGTATGACTCCGAATACGCGACAGGAGATCGAGTGCTTCCCGGTGCCGAATAAAAGCAGAACTTAAAACAGATACTCATCGTACGGCAATATGGACAACCCATATTGCCGTATTACAAGTTACATAAAAGGGGAGATACATGTTTTATTCCCAAATCTTGAATGCTATAATGCTGGGTTGTACTTACTCTCTTGTTGCAATCGGCTTTTCACTTTTTTTTGGAGTATTGGACACGGTAGTCTTTTGTACCGGAGATGTTTCCGTGTTTAGTTCTTTCGCGATAGTGTTTATGGTCCATATCATCAATTTTTATTCAATTTTCTTGGGGCTTTTTGGGGATGCATTTTCTGTTCTCATGATTGTCTTTCTCTCCGCCGTTATAACCGCCGTTATCATGGTTGGTATGTATCAACTGGTAATTAAGCCGTTTGAGAACAAAAGCAGTCTTATGCCGTTACTAAGCACGATCGCCGCGGGAATTGCACTCCGTGAAATGATAGGAATTTTTTTCCCACAGGGAAGAAATCCCCGCCCATTTCCCGAACTTCTCTCAAATGAATTGATTACCGATGCTCTACCCGGTATCTCGTGGAGAAACGCGGTAATTATTGCCGGTACTATTTTACTGGTAGCGTTGCTCTACTGGTTTATAAACAAGACGAAAATCGGTCTTTCCATTCAGGCTGTTTCTCAAAACCGAGAAGCAGCGATTATGGTTGGCATTAATAAAAGCCTCATTTTGTATGTCACTTTTATTATCGGAGGAGTAATACTTGGTTTCGGAGGGTTTCTGCTGGCTTCATATAATTCGATAATACGCTTTGATCTAGGAGCAATGTTGGGACTGAAGGGTTTTTCGGCGGCTGTGGTAGGTGGTCTTGGGAATCTATACGGCGCTATAGTCGGCAGCATGTTAATTGCTTTTACCGAAGTCTTTGTAAGCGGGTATATTCCCGGGGGAACTGCCTATGCAAGTATCGCAGCGTTCTTTTTGGTTCTTCTATTCATTTTATTCAAACCCGAAGGTATTTTAGGCCATAAGGCTGTTGAAAAAGTATAATCCGAAAGAGAAACGGAGAGTTTTTAGTGAATAATAATTCTAACCACATCCATACAATGGAAAAGCTGCTTGGTCCTTTGGGAGTCATAGTGTTCTTTAGCGCGATTATGATTGCAATATCCGGCGGCCTTATTGCCACCTCACTTGTTCTCCTGATGTTGATTGGCGGGATAGTTTTTGGAGAAAAGCGGGGGCATATAGATAAAGCGTATAGGATTATTGTGAGCAACCAAAAGAGTACGGTTATCGTGTTAATCCTTTCATTATTGGTACTGCCACTTTTTTTGAAGGGTAACAGCTATCATCTCCATATTGTCATAATGGCCGGAATATACGCTATCGTAGCCTTGGGTTTAAACTATCAGATAGGAAGTATGGGACTGGTAAACTTTGCTCCCGCTGCCATGTTCGGTGCCGGAGCGTATACTTCTGCTGTCTTGACCGTTAAATTCGGGATGTCCGCGTGGATCGGTTTACTGGGTGCAGTTGTATTTACGGCGTTATTGGGCATTGTTTTCGGCTTTCCCGCGCTTAAAACCAGAGGTTTCTATTTCTCCCTTGTTACCATCGCTCTCCAGACGATTTTTACTCTTATGATTGTAAACATAGACTGGCTTGGAGGACCTGACGGTATTCCGGGAATACCGTCATTCTCATTATTCGGCTATTCTTTTAAAAAACATCAGGTGCTTTTTGGCCTCCGCATTCCCTATCAGATTCATTATATATATCTTACCTATTTCTTTTTGTTTCTGCTCGTTATTGTATCAAGGCGGTTTTACCTCTCACGGTACGGAATTGCCTGGAACGCAATAGAAGAGGACGAGATAGTAGCTTCTACCCAAGGTATCAATCTCACAGAGTTGAAGCTTCTTTCCTTTTCTATCGGTTCGGTTTTTGCCGGAATTGCCGGTTCGATTTACGCTCATTACACAAGTTTCATCGGATATGAAGATTTTGACTTTAATAGGTCCTTAGTCCTTATTTGTATGGTACTCCTTGGGGGGAGGGACAATCCGATAGGAGTGGTGTTCGGGGCAGTTTTATTGACAATAATCGATGAAAACCTCAGGGTTTTCGCGGATTATCGCATGCTTATGTACAGCATCATACTGATTGTGGTGTTAATTGCACGCTCACAAGGACTGTTGCCCAAACGAAACAGAACGTATCCTGTGTAGAAAAGGAATAGCTATGCCAAAATTGGAAACAAAAGACCTGTCCATACATTTCGGAGGTCTGGTAGCGGTTGATCGGGTTTCCTGTACGGTAGGGAATGAAGTTTTAGGTCTTATTGGGCCGAATGGTTCAGGGAAAACCACATTCCTTAACCTTATAAGTGGTATTTATCGACCTTCCGACGGGAGAATGGTTTTTAACGGGAAAGATATCGCTGCGGAAAAACCTCATACAATTAGAAAAATGGGAATAGCCCGAACATTCCAAACCAACAGACTCTGTACGAGAATTACTGTGCTCGATAATATGCTGTTAGGGTTGTTTTCTAAACAAAAGACAAGATGGTATGATGTTGTTTTCAACCAAAAAAACCATTACACAGAGCTAAAAGAAAACATAGAAACCTGCCTTGAGGCATTGGCACATTTTAACGAAGAACTTATCGAACGAAAAGATGAGCTGATAGAGACAATACCGCTGATAGATCGAAGGAGAATCGAAATAGCCCGGGCCTTGGTCAGCAACCCGACGCTTCTTCTTCTGGACGAACCTACGGCGGGACTGAATCCTGAAGAAACGATAAGTTTAATAAAAGATATACAAAAAATTCGCGATTCTCGCGAAGAGATAAGCATAATTTTTATCGAACACGATATGACGGTGATTTCAACTGTTGCAGACCGTGTTATTGTTTTGAATGCCGGTGGAATAATCGCGGAAGGGACATTTTCCGAGATTTCAAAAAGCGAAGTAGTAAGGACCGCCTATTTAGGGAGTTAGATGATGTTACTCACCTTCTTGGATGTTTATACAAAATATGGAGAGATTCCGATGCTGCAGTCGGTGTCGATGAATATCGACATGGGGGAAGCGGTCTGTGTATTGGGGTCGAACGGGGCAGGAAAATCCACACTGTTAAAAGCAATTGTTGGAATTGTAAAACCGTATAAAGGCGACATACTGTTTGAGGGGGAAAGCATTGCCACTTGTCCCCCTCATAAAAGAATAGAGAGAGGAATAGCCATTGTCCCTGAGAGGGAAGGCTTGTTCCCCAAACTTTCCGTACAAGACAATCTTCGCCTTGGAGCTTATTATGAAAATGATAAGAAGAAAATTTCTGAGAGAAAAGAGGAAGTACTGGGTATTTTCCCCAGGCTAAAGGAGCGTCTGACCCAGCAAGCGGGTACCTTAAGCGGAGGAGAGCGCAAGATGCTCGGACTTGCCCGGTCCCTCATTGCTTCCCCGAGGTTGCTTCTCATGGATGAACCTTCGCTCGGGCTGGCTCCCGCTTTAGTCAACGAAGTGTACAGCGTTATTAGAAAGATAAAGGCTGAAAAACAGATAGCGCTTCTGATAATCGAACAGAACGCCCGAAAAGCGCTTGAAGTTGTAGACAGGGGCTATATTATGCAGAAAGGTAACATAATAAGCTCCGGTACTCGAGCTGAACTGAGCGAAGACGAAATAGTAAAGAACTCTTACCTGGTCTCTTGATATATACATGCAATGCTCATCACAGTCCAAATAAAAAGACGGCGCTGCGGCGATGCAGCCTTTTTATTTTCTTACTATATGGAACCGACCTCCCTCAAATATTTTGACAAATCACTTACCCGGCTATATAATGCGCGCAAATAAAACACGCAAAAAAATAGAAAGGAAGGTAGTATGCACAACACCCACTATGTCCCCTCTCTTACGCTCTTTGATGAGCAGCAGTGCAGCGCAATCCACAACGCTACTCTGGAAGTATTACGGAGGACCGGCGTCCGCGTTTATGAAAAGGAGGCGCTGGCGCTCCTCAAAGATGCCGGAGCAGTTGTTACCGACGACAATTTAGTAAAAATTCCTGCCGGCTGTGTTGAATGGGCCTTGAAACAAGCCCCTTCGAGGATCGGGCTCTGTGCTCGGGGTAGTACCGAAGCTGCTGTGCCGCTGGAAGGTGATACTGTGAGTTTCGGGCCCGGTTCCGATTGTCCCAACTTTCTCGACCCTAAAACAGGAGAAAGGCGGCAATTCAGGAAACAGGACATGATCGATTGTCTCCATGTAGCCGACGGTCTGCCCCAACTCTCATTCGTTATGTCCATGGGGATTCCGGCCGACTTTTCAGAAGAAGAAATAAAAATAAAAGGCAATGCCTACAGGCAGCAATTCGCGCTTATGCTCGAACATAGTGGAAAACCGATTGTGTTTGTCGCGGACACGAGAAAGGATTGCGAGGCGATTGCCGAAATGGCTGCAGTCACTCAGGGTGGAATCGAGGCACTCAGACTCAATCCGAATCTACTTCTTTATTCGGAGCCCTCTTCCCCGCTGCGTCATTCCCAGACAGCAACTGAGAAGCTGCTGTTCATGGCGGAGGCGGAACTGCCTATCGTTCATTCACCCGCCCAGATGATGGGGGGGACCGCCCCGCTGAGTGTTGCCGGGGCCCTCACCCAGGGAAATGCCGAGGTCTTGAGCTCGCTTCTCATTCATCAGCTTAAAAAATCGGGGGCACCCTTTGTTTACGGGAGCGGTCTGCACCACATGGATATGAGTACGACCATCAGTGTATACGGAGCGCCGGAGTTCCAGCTTGCCAGGGTAGCGGTAGCTTCTATGGGAAAATATTACAGCCTACCTACCTGGGGCTATTCCGGACATACCGACAGCTGTGTGGTGGACGAACAGGCCGCCGCTGATGCCGTGTTCTCGGTGATGATTGCCAGGCTCACCGGCACCAACCTCATCCACGATGTCGGCTACATTGAAGGAGGGTTGGCGACTTCTCCCGAAATGATGGTGCTTACATCCGAGATCATCGATATGATCGACTACTTTAGCTGCGGCATCAGTCTTACCAGTGAGGCAATTGCTGCAGAAGTAATCGAGAGGGTGGGCCCGGGGGGAGACCATCTCACCGATGATTACACCCTTACCCATTTTCGTGAGTTATGGCAGCCGACCCTGTTCGACCGCAGCCGATATGAGGTGTGGAAACAGCACGGGGCCAAAAAGGTGCAGGACCGGCTCAAAGAGAAGACCATCTCGTTGATGGAAAGCCATACCCCGAGACCGCTGCCGGACAAACAGAAACAGGAAATCGAAGATGTCCTGAAACGGGAAAGCTGAAGGCGGAAGGCGCGCCGTAATAATTCTCACTATATGAAATCCGAATTTTGATTTTTGTTGACAGGCCGCTGAGAGACAGAGTATAGTGAAATGGTCGGTAAAATCCGTTCAGGGAGAAGTAACAATGCGTAATGGTAACGAAAGCACTGCTTTCAATTATATAGGGAAGGATTATCCCCGCAAAGAAGGGCGGGGAAGGGTGACCGGTAAAGAGCTCTATCCCTCGGATATCAGTTTTTACGGGATGCTGTACGGCAAAATTCTTCGCAGTCCCCATCCGCACGCACGTATCAAGAGTATCGATTTCACCGAAGCCGAAAAGCTCGGTGCAGTGTGTATCGGATTCGATGATGTACCGAAAAAGGTGTTCAACATCCGGCAGGTCTCAATTCCCCGGAATACGTACAAAGATTGGCGTATTTTAGACGACCACATGCGCCAGGTAGGAGATTTTTACGGGGCTGTGGCCGCAGAGACCGAGGAGCTTGCCAACCGGGCGGCCGAGGCAGTCAACGTAGAGTGGGAAATTCTTCCCGCTTACATGGACATGAACAGTGCCATGGCTGCCGAGAAAAACCTGATCCACGATACCGTATATATCAAAGAAGATGCAATTACGATTGAAAACAATATCGCCTGTACCCGAGAAGTAACGGAGGGTGATGTAGAAGAAGGTTTCAGAGAAGCCGATGTGATCGTCGAGCGGGAGTTTACCACCCCCCGGGTGTATCATGCCCAGCTCGAGACAAAATCGTGCGTCTGTAAACCGGAGCCTGACGGCACTATTACGGTGTATCCGACCACCCAGGCCCTTCACAATACGAGAATCCTTATCGGGGAGCTCTTCGATATCCCCCTCAATAAGGTCAATGTGGTCCGGGTTACCGGGGGCGGGCACTTCGGCTCCGGTATTCACACCAATCCGGTCCATCTGATTACCGTGGCCCTTGCCCTCAAATCGGGCCTGCCGGTAAAGATCGTGCAGACGAGAGAGGAGGATTTTTACTCCCACTGCAGGTATCCGTCCACCTACAAGATCAAACTGGGCGCGAAAAAAGACGGCACCCTCGTTGCCGGAGAAATGGAGCTGTTCGCCGATATCGGCTCCCACCACATCCAGGCGTTGGCCTATCTCGGAGTGTGCAGCGGCTGGTGGCATTCCCTCTACCGATTGCAAAACCTCAAGTACAAAGGGACTGCCGTGTATACCAATAAAGCTCCGACCTGTGCCATGCAGGGCTACGGCGCGCCGCAGATCACCTTCGGGGTAGAATCGATCATGTCGATCGTAGCGGAGGAACTCGGGATGGACCCGCTCGAGCTCAAATTAAAGAACTACGTCGGATTAGGAGAAATTTTCTGGGGACAGGGCCCCACGATCCGGTCCATGATCCACTCCGACGGAGTAAAGGAGCTTATCGAAACCGGCGCGG
Source organism: uncultured Spirochaetales bacterium (assembly GCA_964594055.1). Classification (GTDB taxonomy): domain Bacteria; phylum Spirochaetota; class Spirochaetia; order SPDA01; family CAZJBZ01; genus CAZKZZ01. Next base: position 13,381 of record CAZQKT010000051.1, on the reverse strand, counting down.
AACTGATCGGCTGGAAAGACCGGCAAGACCCTTCGACCAAAACCGGCCGCTACCGCCGCGGAATCGGTATGGCCCGCGGGTTTCACACCTCCGGGACCGGTGCTCCCGTCCCGGGAGAGGTAAAAGACTACACTACCGTCCAGGTAAAGGTAAACGAGGACGGGTCCATCGACGTGCTTACCGCTCTTATGGACCACGGCGGCGGGACCCTCGATGCCGCGGCCAAACTGGTAGCGGAGGAGTTCAGCGTACCCTTCGATAACGTGGGAATATCGCCTGCGGACACCCGTTCCACCGGCTACGATGTGTGCACCCACGCCACACGGGGTGTGTATTGCGGTGCCGGGGCGGTGCTGGAAGTGGCCCGGGAGGCGAAGAAAGTACTCCTCGAATACTGCTCCCGGCTGCTCAATGCGCCGGTAGATTCCCTCAAGACGAAACCGGCGGACGACGGCAGCGGAGGCATTATCTATGTAGAAGGTATGCCGGAGAAGCAAATGACGATAGCCGATGTGGCAACCGCAGCGATGAACTACGACTGGGGTACCGCCATCGCATCGAAAAGTATCCGGAAAGTCAACTGCCCGCCTGCTTATACCACCTACTTCGTAGAAGTAGAGGTGGACATGGAAACCGGTCAGGTAAACATCCTCAAAGTTGTTGCGGGGAGTGACGCAGGGACTGTTATCAACCCCAAACTTGCAGAAGGTCAGCTCCAGGGCGGATTTTACCGCGGGGCGGGAATGGCCCTTCTCGAAGATACCAATTACGACAAAAACAGCGGAGAGCTTCTCAATCACGGGCAGCTGATGGACTATAAAATGCTCGGCTCCTGCGATCTGCCCGACCCGGAAGACTTTATCACCTTTTTTGCCCACACCTTAGAACCGACCGGTCCGATGGGGGCAAAGGGAATTGGAGAAGCGGCCCTCAATCCGGTCCCGGCCGCCGTAGCTTCGGCCGTACAGAATGCAGTCGGCATCTGGTTTACCCGGCTCCCGATTACCCCCGAGCAGATTCTCGCTGCTCAGAACAAAAACGCTAAGAAGGAAACAGAGTATGTCAAACTCTCGCGTCATAACAGCTGATTTTGAATATTTTGCACCGGTCAGTGTGGAAGAGGCACTCTCCGTCATGGCCGGAGGCAACGTGAAACCGCTTGCCGGCGGGACGGACCTGCTCAACAACATAAAGACCGAAGGCTTGAGGCCTGCTGCTTTGATGAATGTGTTGAGTATAGGTGAACTCGACTACATCAGGGAAAACGGAAGCGGGAACGGTACGCTTGCCATCGGGGCGGCGGCACGGCTTTGTGATATAGAGCGGTCCCGTGTAATCGTTGACCGGTTCCCCGCTTTGCGGAAGTCGATCAACGTAATCGGGGGGACACAGATCCGAAACATGGCCACCCTAGCCGGCAATGTGTGTAATGCCTCCCCGGGGGCGGACACTCCCCCTGTCATGATTGTCTTAGGAGCGGAAGTTACCGTCTGTAAAGCAGGCCCGGGAGGTAAGGCGGAATGCCGCACCGTCCCCATGGAACAAATATTTTCAGGAGTAAAGAAAACGGTCCTCGGCCCGGATGAGCTGGTGACCGAAATAACGATCCCCTTGCCCCCTAAAAACTCAGGGCAGGCTTTCCGAAGGCTCGCCCGGGTCAGGCTTGATATCGCCAAGATCAACTGCGCGGTGTATCTGGAAAAAGAAGACGGAGCGGTCAAAACCGTACGGATATGCTTCGGTTCGGTGGCCGTGACCCCGGTGCGTATTCCCGCTGTAGAAAAAATGGTAACCGGGAAAACCCTAAACGAAACGGTGATAACGGAGGCGGCGGATGCCGTCGTAGATGATATTGCGCCGATTACCGATGTGCGTTCCACTGCAGAATACCGCAAAAAAGTGGCCCCGGCCATGCTCGCGGAGGCGTTACAGGAAGCTTGGGACAGGGCAGGAGAGTAGAACCATGGAAAAACAGATAACATTGAACGTAAACGGGAAACCGTATACCATTGCAGTCGGGACGGGAGAGGTCCTCCTGAACGTTTTGCGGGACCGGCTTCATTTGACCGGTACGAAGTACGGGTGCGGTATCGGAGAGTGCGGTGCCTGCACGGTACTCTTAAACGGTAGGACCGTACTTTCCTGTCAAATGCTTGCCGTTCAGGCTGACGGCGGCGAAATCCTCACGATCGAAGGGCTGGAGCAAAACGGCGCGCTTGACCCTTTGCAGGAGGCTTTTCTCGAGGAAGGGGCCGTTCAGTGCGGGTTCTGTACCCCGGGGATGGTGCTGACTGCAAAGGAACTCTTGGCAAGGAACCAAACTCCTTCCAGTGAGGAAATAAAAGAGGCAATCAGAGGCAACCTGTGCCGCTGTACCGGCTATACCAATATCGTAAGAGCGGTCCAAAAAGGTGCGGAAATGATGAACATATCGAACAAGGAGCAGAAGGAGTAGAAGATGAGTTTTAAAGGGAGAGATATTCTTACCACGGAAACGTTATCGAAGGATGACATTCTCGAAATTATGAACGCGAGTGCACAGATGGAAGAGCTGGTACAAAAAGAGCGGGTGGGCACCCTTATGTCGGATAAACTGGTGGCAGTGCTCTTTTTAGAACCTTCCACCCGGACCAGGCTTTCTTTCGTTACTGCAGTTCACCGTGTGGGTGCAAAGCCTGTCATTGTTGCCGATGCGAAGAGTTCTTCCCAGTCAAAAGGCGAGACCCTCGAAGATACCGCAAAAACGGTGGAAGGATATGTGGACGCCATCGTTGTGCGGCAGCCCCGGATCGGGGGTGCCAAGCGGATGGCCGATGCGGTAGAGATTCCGGTGATAAACGGCGGAGACGGTGCCGGGCAGCATCCCACCCAAGCACTTCTCGATCTCTACACGATCCGGAAAGAAAAAGGCACCCTGGAGGGACTGAAAGTTGCTATGGTGGGGGACTTGAAGTACGGCCGTACCGTCCATTCTCTCTCCTACGCACTCGCCCCTTTTCAGCCGGAGTACATCTACTGTGCTCCCGACGCGCTGAGAATGCCCGATTCGATTACAAACGATATGAAACAGAAAGGAATACCGGTAACCGAAACAACCGATATCAAAGAGGCCATCGAGGCGGACATCATTTACATGACCAGGGTACAGCGGGAGCGGTTCGACGACCCGGGCGAATATGAGAGGCTCAAAGGAAGTTATATTTTAGATCGGAACCTGGTCGAATCCGGTAAAAAGGGAATCTCGATTCTCCATCCGCTCCCCCGGGTCGATGAGATCACCACAGATGTCGACGATCTGCCGGGCGCCGCTTATTTCAGGCAGGCCCACAACGGGGTGTACGTAAGAATGGCCCTCTTGGCAATGGTTACCGGTGCCGTATAAGGAGTGAAACTATGAAACGTTTTACCTATGTAAAACCGTCAAATCTCGGGGAACTCATTGAAATTAAGTCTCGGGAAAAAGAAAACGCACTGCTCTACGCGGGTGGGACCAACCTTATGGTGTATATCAAAGACGGTAAGTATAAGGATGGGGTCCTCGTGCCAATCATGCACATCGATGACTTGAAAGGGTTCCAATTTAGCGAAGACGCGCTCGAACTGGGGGCGTGCGAGACGATGGATACACTGATGCATCATCCTGATATTGTAAAAAAGATGCCGTTTATTCCGGATGCCCTTTCCAAGTTTGCCAATCCGCTCGTGCGGACCATGTCTACGATCGGAGGCAATATTGCAGACGGCTCTCCCATTGCAGATACAGCACCGATGCTGTTGACGTTGGAAAGCGAAGTGCAGGCGGTAAGTGCGGACGGTGAGCGCACCATAGCTATTGATGATTTCTTCGACCTTCCCGGAAAGACAACGCTCAAACCGGATGAGGTTATCCGGGCAATTACAATACCGGTCCCACAGACCGGTACGGGAAAGTTCATAAAACTGGGGCTGCGCAAGGGGACTTCCTGCGCAGTGACATCGGCCGGGGTGTGGCTGGAGAGCAGCAATCATGAAATCAAGAACATCCGCATTGCTTTAGGGGGTGTTGCCCCTCGGCCGGTACGGGCGCGTAATGCGGAAGCCGCATTTACCGGGGCAGTGCTCAAAGAGCGAAAGGACATCGCCGAAATATCAAAGGCGGCCGGCGAAGATATGGGCCCGATTACCGATGTACGGGCCACGGCGGAATACAGGCGGGATGTAACGATCAACCTGATCACGAAAGCAGTCGCTGCATGTTTGGGGGTATGAGAATGATGGACTGGAGAGAACGATACGAAGTAACGATCACTGTAAATGACAGGGAAATAACGGACAACATCACAGCGGAGACAACACTTCTCGATTTTTTGAGGAACACCGACCATACCGATGTGAAGCGGGGCTGCAGCCATGGGGATTGCGGTGCCTGCACGGTTATTGTAGACGGGGAGGCTGTCCTCTCCTGTCTTACCCTCGCCCTGGCAACGGAAGGGAAAAACGTATACACCCTGACCTCATTGGGGACCTGGGATATGCTCCATCCGCTGCAAGAGGCGTTTGTCGAACATGAAGCGCTCCAGTGCGGATTTTGTACTCCGGGAATGCTCATGACGGCAAAAGCGCTGCTCGACAAGAACCCACATCCTACCAGAGAGGAAATTCGAGAGGCGATCTCTGGAAATCTCTGCCGATGTACGGGGTATAAGAAGATCGTGGATGCCGTCGAAGATGCCGGTGAGGCAATAGCAAAGGTAAGCAGAGGAGGTGCGGGATGAGCCGGGAATATTCCATTATCGGGAAACGGGAAAACGGACTGGATGAAAGGGACAAAGTACTCGGAAAGGTGGTTTTCGCGGAAGATTACGTTATGCCGGGGATGATCTACGGAAAGGTCTTCCGTTCTACCCGGCCCTCAGCAGCGATCACGAAACTCGACGTATCCAAAGCAAAAGAACTCCCCGGAGTGGTGTGTGTCCTTACGGCGGAGGATGTTCCGAACAACGAATCGATGAAGAATGTGGCCGGACAGACAACGGAGGTAGGCCTTTTAGAGGCGACCAATCAAGTCCTCGCCCGGGACAGGGTACGGTACTACGGAGAGGCGATTGCTTTAGTAGGAGCGGAATCGCTCGATATCGCTGAAAACGCTCTCGAATTGATCGAAATCGAGTATGAAGATCTTCCCGCGGTGTTTGACCCGATTGAAGCGATGAAACCGGATGCTCCCCGCATCCACGGAGAGAACAACGTCATTGCATCGTGGAAGCTGCGTAAAGGGGATGTTGAAGGTGCATTCAAGAAAGCGGATGTCGTTGTCGAGCATACCTATCGTACCCCCCGGCAGGAGCATGCTCACATCGAACCGGAGAGCGGTGTGGCCTGGGTAGACGATATGGGGGTGATCACTATCCGCTACGCTGCACAGGTCATCGAGCATTACCGGGATGTTGCCGCCGTCTTAGGACTTCCGGAGAGCAGGGTGCGGGTCGTCGGGACCCTGATCGGGGGCGGATTCGGCGGAAAAGAGGACATCACCGTGGAGGCGTTCTTGGGGCTGCTCGCCTGGAAGAGCCGTCGTCCGGTCAAGCTTACCTATACCCGTGAAGAGATGGGGTTCGGCCGGCATAAACGGCCCCCCATGGTGATGCGGTACAAGCACGGCATTACCAAGGACGGAAAACTGGTTGCCATGGAGGCGGACCTGGTAAGTGATGCCGGAGCGTATGTGTATTTGAGCCCTTGGATGCTGGTCTACGCTACGGTCCATTCTACCGGCCCGTATGAAATACCCAATGTCAAAGTGGACGCCAATTCGGTGCTGACCAACAATATTATGACCAGTGCATTTCGTGGGTTCGGCGGTATGGAAGTCGCCTTTGCCTATGAGTCCCAAATGGATGAGCTTGCCCGGGCGGTCGGGATGGACCCGGTGGAGTTCAGGGCCAAGAATGCTTTAAAGAAGGGGAGCCAAACCGGAAACCTCCAGACCATCGATTCGGAGGTGATGGTTTCGGAGGCGGCGAGAAAGGCGATGGAGGCCCTCGGACCGAAGAGCGGACCTTCACAGAGTACAAAAAAAGTCGGACAGGGTCTGGCCTGCTCATGGCAGTCCTACGGAAGAATGACCTATCTCCACGATACGTCGAACGCCTGGGTCAACCTGGAGATGGACGGAAGCGCGGTGGTAAGAAGCGGGATCCCCGATCTCGGCGGTGGGCAGCGCGAATCACTTCGGGCAATCGTGGCGGAGGTGCTGGGGTTGAAACTGGACGAGGTCCACGTTATCTCGACGGACTCGCAGGTCACACCACTTGCCGGTACGGTCACCGCAACGAGGGCCCTGTTTATGTCCGGAAATGCGGCCAAGATGGCTGCCGAGAATGTGAAGAAGATCATCCTGGACAAGGCATCCGAGATGCTCTCGGTCTCTCCAGCGAACCTGGACTTATCTGATAAGGCCGTGGTGAGTGCGGACGGCAGTTCTACATCGATAAAACTGGTAGATGTGATAAAGCAGTGTGCAGCCGAGCAGAAGCTCCCCCAGAGCCTTGCAACCTTCAAGGCGCCGACGACCGATCCGATTACCAGTGATGTCATTACCGACCCGGTATTTGCCGATTTTACCTTCGGTGCACAGGCGGTCGAAGTCGAAGTAGACTCCGAAACAGGTGAAGTGACCGTGCTCAAATGGGCTTCCGCTTATGACGTAGGACAGGCGGTAAACGTAAAGCGGGTGGAAGGCCAGATCGAGGGGGGTGCGGCCCAGGGTATGGGGTTCGGCTTGATGGAAGATTATATCGAAGTGGAGGGGATCCCCTGGACATGGTCGCTGCATGAATATATCATCCCCTCTTCCAAAGATATGCCCGATATTGATACAATAGTGCTGCAGTCGAAATCGGGTAAGGGCCCGTTCGGTGCAAAAGGCATCGGGGAGCCCGCCATAACAGCTGCAGCCCCGGCAGTGGTCAATGCCGTCCGGGACGCGGTGGGAGCACGAGTATATCACATTCCCGCTACGGCTGAACGTATCTTTTTTGCGATGCGAGATTAAGAGGAGCGGAACTGCGCATGGCTACGCTGGAAGAAATCAGTAAAAAGGCCTATCTCGATATAAAAGATATCGAGACCTTAGAGAAGAAAATACTCGATACCGGATATATGTCCCCGGAGAAAGCGAGGGAGGAACTCACCTGGTTTCTCACCGAGTTGGGGATCGATGCGTACTATTTTAAGAACACGGCGATTGACGATATCGCGGAACATCTCATTGCTCTGAGTGCCTCGGAGCTGGTCTCCTCTTACGGGGTAGGAGGCGTGGGTGTCCACCTGATCACCGAGAAGGAAGACAATGCAGTCTATATCATAGAAGACGAATCTTCCAAAACTGAAGAGATCGAGACACGCATCGAAGCTAAGTATCCGCTGTTTAAACTGGAAAGTTACGTCATGCTGGAAAAGCCGGGAAGGCCGCGGATCAGGCTCTATATTTTGACCCGTCCCGAGTTTGGGAAAGAGGATGGTGCCGATACGTTCGACAAAGCGGCAGACAAGATGCTTCTCTTTCGTCCGTCTAAAGAGACCATCGAACGGTACCGAGCCGGGTGGGAAGCGATGAACAGCCGGGTCACCCCCTACTTCTCCATTACGGAAAAAAAGGAAACTAATGAGACCAGGGTAATGATCGGAGTACACTCCGGAAACGGAAGGGCCCTGCTCCCCTATTTTTCCCACCTCTTTTATCAGTATGAGTTCTACACAAACCGTAAATACAGAGAGATCTTTAAAGATGACAAGAAGATTTATACCTTTTATTTCAACAAGTTCAACATCGACATTGTAAAACGGTTTACCAGAGAAATCGTCGGTGTGCTGATGATGCCGGAACATCCGGTAACAAGACTTTACATCGATGAGCTGTTTCTCCCCTACGAGACAATGTATGCGATTTCGGCCACAACGTTCGTTCATCAGTTTCTGACCACATTTAACGAAGAGTATTCCGCATTAGAGCGGGCCATCAAAGACCAGCCGGAAATGCAGGGAATTCTTGCAACAATCAAGCTGCGCCTCAACAAAGATGTGTTCTCTTCGGACCGGATCTCAGATACGGTATACAAGAATTATCAGCTCGTTGCCCGGCTGTACAAACATTTTGAAGGAAGGCTCCACCCCTCTGAGAGGACCAATGGTCCGGACAGCCTGGAAGAAGAACTGAACGGTGTAATTGAAAAACAAATCCCTTCACAACTGGACCGGGAAATTTTGAAGTCTTTCCTCGTGTTCAACAATACGATCATAAAGACGAACTTCTTCATGAGTGATAAGCGGTGTCTCTCCTTCAAACTCGATCCTTCCTTTCTCCCTGAGGATGAATATCCGGAAAAGCCGTTCGGATTGTTTTTCTTCGTAGGAAGAGAGTTTATCGGGTTCCATATTCGGTTTCGAGATATTTCCCGGGGCGGTATCCGCATCGTTAAATCGAGAAGCTTTAACGAGTATGAGCATAATCTCGACACCATCTTTAGGGAAAATTACAATTTAGCAGCAACCCAGCAGAAGAAGAACAAGGATATCCCGGAGGGGGGATCAAAGGGGACGATTCTCCTCAATTGGGAGACCCAAAATGAGGAACGGGAGGCGTTTGTAAGCTACATCGACAGCATGCTCGACCTGCTTGTCCCCGAAGAGGAGGTGTACGACCCGGAGGAAGCCAAAGATATCCTCTTTCTCGGACCGGATGAGCGGACAGCAGAATTGATGAATTGGGCCGTTACCTATGCAAAGACACGGAAATACCCCTTCTGGAAACCGTTTACAACCGGAAAAGCCCCTGAGTTGGGCGGCATTCCGCATGATACCTACGGCATGACGACGAACAGCACGCATGAATATGTGCTCGGTGTGCTCGAAAAAATGGGGCTCAAAGAGGAGGAGCAGACCAAGATACAGACCGGGGGACCGGACGGAGATTTGGGCAGTAATGAAATCCTTATCTCCAAAGACAAAACCATCGGTATTGTTGACGGCAGCGGGGTGCTCTACGACCCGGCCGGAATTGACCGGAAAGAACTTACCGGACTCGCAAAAGAGCGGAAGATGGTAGAACATTTCAATACCAAATTGCTCTCTAAAGACGGCTTTTTTGTATCGTTAAACGATCAGGACGTTGAGCTTCCCGACGGCACCGTGGTACCAAACGGCGAGGAGTTCAGGAACAGTTTTCATCTTCATCCCCTGGCTAAAGCGGACCTGTTTGTCCCCTGCGGGGGAAGGCCTGCTGCAATAAATATTAATAATTGGCGGAAACTGTTCGATGAAAAGGGCAATCCGAAATTTCGGATTATCGTCGAAGGTGCCAATCTGTTCATTACCGAGGAAGCCCGACTGCGCTTAGAAGAAAGCGGTATCCCGGTTTTCAAAGACGCGTCGACCAATAAAGGAGGAGTAACCTCCTCATCGTTCGAAGTCTATTCTTCACTGGTTTTAAACGATGATGAGTTCGAGAAACAGATGGTCGGCGGAAGCGGAAAGTCTCCCGCATTCCGGGAGGCGGTTATCGAAGAGATCCTCACGATCATCCGGTCCAATGCCCGGAAAGAGTTCGAACTATTATGGAACGAACATAGCAGAAAGGGGGAACCGTTTACCGTCCTTTCGAATAAAGTAAGCCGGATTATCAATGAAATAACCGATACGGTCAAATACTCGGAGCTTGTCGAAGATGAAAAGATCGTAAGAAAGATTGTCGAAGCGTATACTCCGGCCCCGCTTCTAAAACTGGTACCCGTCGATAAACTGCTCGAGCGAGTACCGGCCAATTATGTTCGGGCAATCGTTTCAACGGCACTGGCAACACGGTTTATCTATTCCTACGGAATCGATGCAACCCACGTTGATTTTCACAGTTTCTGTTCTCATTTATTCTCCGGTTAGAATACGAGTGTCACCCACTAAGACGTGATCTTCGAACAGAAATACCGGATTCAAATCCAGTTCACTGATTGCCGGATATGCAGCGGCAAGACGGGAGAGCCGAGTGATAAGTTCTGCAAACGCTCCAACTGCAAGAGGTTTTTTCCCTCTATACCCCCCCAGAAGCGGCGCTGTTTTCAACTCTGAGATCATCTGTAACGCCTCATCCCGGTCAAACGGGGCAATGCGCAGGGAGATGTCTTTTAGTACCTCGGTGTATATTCCCCCCGCCCCCACGGCAATGACCGGCCCGAAATCGGGGTCTCCGGTAATACCGGCGATCATCTCAACCGCTTTCGGCACCTGATCATAGAGCATCACTCCTTTGAATCGGCGGTGTGCAAACTTATCTTTCATTTTCCGGTAGTATGTACGTGCTTCTACGGCAGAGTTGATGCCGAGTATGACTCCCCCTTCGTCACTCTTATGGAGAATCTCCGCAGAGACTACCTTCATGACCGCCGGATAGGATACCGTCTGCTGCTCTTGAATCTGCTTTTCATCGGTTACGAAGATGTGAGACGGAAAAGGGAACCCTTCGTTTTCGAGGAAAGCGACCGCCTCAGGTTCGAGAATCGGGGAGTGCAGAGGGAGGGTTTTCTCTTCGATCTCTCCTCTGCGTTCGTGCTCCGCACTATGCGCGCCCGATTTTTCGACGATTTTAGAAAACACGTTTGCGGCCCTCTCTCCGGTCGGAAACGTGGGAATTCCTTCGGAATGGAGGGTCGCAATCCCGCTTTTTACTATTCTCCCTGCCATAAACACTGCGGCTACCGGTTTTCGGTGCATTGCGGCAGCATCGATGATGCCCCGGGCCAAACTTTGGGAGTCTAAAAAGGGCGTAGCCACATTGATTGCAATGGCCCCGTCGTAATTCCCTGCAAGCAGTACATCGAGTGTTTTTCGAAAGGTTTCCTCCGTTCCTTCAACGGTCAAATCGAACGGGTTCGATACCGAACAGTGCGGAGAGAGAAACTCGTGAAGCTGTGCTTTTGTTGCTTCATCAGGCACTGCTACATGTAAGCCGAGCTCTTCGGCTTTGTCCGCGGTAAGAATGCCCGGCCCTCCGGAGTTGGTGACAACGGCAATGTTCCGTCCTTTGAGCGGAGGAAGCTGCGAAAAGCCGTTACAGAGGTCGAGCATCTCTTCGATGTCCGCTACTCTGATTATCCCTGTCTGTTTTACCATTGCATCGAATACATCGTTAGAACCGGCCATCGAACCGGTGTGAGAACCGGTTGCCCGCATCCCGGAACTGCTTTTTCCCGCTTTGATGACCATAAGTGGTTTTTTATCTGCAATACGGCGTGCGCTGTCCAAAAACGCTCTTCCGTCCTGCACGCTTTCGAGATAGAGTGCGATGGCGTCTGTCTCCGGGTCTTGTTCTAAAAAATCGAGAAACTCGATTTCCCCGATATCGGCACGGTTCCCACAGCTTATAAACTTGGAAAACCCGATACCCCGTTGTTCGGCCATGGCCAATACCGCCCCTCCTACTGCCCCGCTCTGGGTAATAAAGGCAACTGTACCGGGCAGCGCCCGGACTTCGATGCTGGCAAAAAACCGTGTTGCCGTGTTCATCACCCCGGCGCAGTTCGGCCCGATCAGCCTGATATTGTATCGGGCGGCTATTGTTTTAAGCTCCTCCTCTCCTCTATGATTGCCGGTCTCTGAAAACCCGGATGTGATTATGACCGCTACCGGTACCGATTTTTCTCCGCACTCTTCGAGAATCCGGGCAGTGTAAGCTGCAGGTGCACAGATAATGGCGAGATCGAGCGTCTCCTGTATCTCGGTAACGGAGCTTACGGCAGGGACAGAGGGAAAATCTTCCGGTCCGGCAGCCCTTGGATTGACTGCCCAGATCGTACCCGGAAAATCACCCTCGGTGAGTTGGGTGATAAGCTGATGGCCGATTTTCCCTCGTCGCGCAGATCCGATTACAGCGACGGTCTTCGGTTCAAACAACGGTTTAAGCTGCCTCTGCACTTTTTCCTCCAATGTTAATTCTCTTTCTTAATTCTCTTTTTTAAAGCGAAGTTTTAACGCGGCCGCATGAGAAGGAAACCCTTCATATTCAGCTACGGTAATGGCAGACCGGGCAATCGTGTTATAGCCGCTTTTCGTGGCATACGCGATAGATATGTGTTTGATAAAATCCCGGACCGAAACTGCTGAAAACGTTGCTGCGAATCCGCCTGTCGGGAGAACGGCATTGATTCCGACTGAAAAGTTTGCCAGGCTCGAAGGAAGATAGTCTCCCAGTAAAATTTCTCCGGCATTCTTGATGCGGGGCATAATTTCAAAAGGGTCGCGGCTCAGTATCTGGAGATGCTCCGGAGCGTACTCGTTTGTAAAATCCACAGCCTCCCCGAATGAGTCGAACAGGATAATCCCGCTGTAGGTTTGGAACGTGTCTTTGAGATAGCTTTGCCGAGGCTCCGGGACCTGCGGGATCCGATTTTGGACAATCCCGGCGGTCTCTTTTGCCAATTCCGGCGAATCTGTTGCAAGGATTGCGGCAGAATCGGGCCCATGTTCCGCTTCGATAAGCAGATCGTAGGCGGCTTTCTCCGGATCTGCTGTTTCGTCGGCGAGAATAATTGCCTCTGAAGGACCGGCCGGAAGTCCTACATCAACCACTCCGTAAAGCAGCCGCTTCGCAGCCGTTACATACCCGCTTCCCGGACCGATAATTTTTTTAACCTTCGGAATATGTTCCGTGCCATAGGCCAATGCCCCGATAGCCTGGACACCGCTTATTTTGTAAACCTCACGTACTCCGCACTCCCGAGCTACGAAGAGCGTTGCATCATCCGCCTTCCCCCGTTCATCGGGCGGGGTCGCTATGATGATCTGCGGCACACCGGCAACTTTGGCCGGAACAGCCTGCATGTAGAGCATAGAGGGAAACGAGCCTTTGCCTCGCGGTACATAGATGCCCACAGACGGTATCGGTTCGGCTTTCTCACCTGCAAAAATACCGGGGGCGATTTCGGAAAAACTCGCCGGCCCCGGTATCTGGTGTCTGTGAAACGTTTCTACGTTTTTTATGTTCTCCCGGAGGGCGGTTTTGAGTTCATCGCTCAAGCTTCGGTCGGCTTCTTCAAACTCTCTTTCGCTTACCCGAATCTGGTCCGGTTTGAACAAGACCGCGTTAAACTTTTCAATATACTTGATTACCGCACGGTCTCCCTCTTGTTTGATCTCGTCGAGAATCGGGGCAACGGAATTGGTATAGCCGGTTATATCGAGCTCGGTCCTGGCGAGTAGTTCCTGTTTTCGTTTCTCATCGGTATTACTCCATTTGATTACATCAACGGTCATTCGTGACTCCTTAGACTCCTATAGTATCCTAAGATTATGGTGATATGCAAATAAGTACTGCGATCCGGCGATTATCATTCTAACAAAATTTTAAAAAATC
>CAZQKT010000050.1:0-22537 GCA_964594055.1 uncultured Spirochaetales bacterium | reverse complement strand
ATGCATAATCCATGCCAAGAGGAAATCACTGTCACAAACCTTGTTGTCCTCCGGGTTAGGCCCAAATCATCATAAAATCCCGCTTATAGTGCATAAAAGTACGTCCAACTCGGGTGCCGGCCCGACCCGCCTGAAACACTCTGTGTAAATAATGCACATACCCTCTTGCCTGGAGCAGGGAATTACACTACTTTAATAGTAATGAATAACGACTTTACTAGTACAGTAGAAGTGGTCCCTCCCCCGGGCCCGGACAGCAGCAGGCTCCTTGCAGCACTCGAGGAGCTGACCACAGACACGAAAAACATACGCTTTGATGCTTTCAGTATTGCCACAAATCCTGTTGCAAAACCGCGGCTGAGTGCTCTCGCTCTTGGAGAACTCATCAAAAGACATACCGGGAAACAGGTAATAATCCACTGTACCACCCGAGACCATAACAGGCTGAGTATGCAGAGTCTTCTCTGGGGTGCCAAAGCTCTCGGCGTGAATACCGTTCTTGCCGCAACCGGTGATACCATTTCCCCGGATGCCTCAGGTGTTACTTCACATATCAAAGATGTTGATGTATTCGAGCTCATTACCATGTGCCGCAATGCAGAGCTTTCTACCGGTGCGGTATTTACTCCATATCCGGACCGAAAAGCATTTGACGGGGAGACCGATCGGCTCAAAAAGAAACGTGACGCCGGCGCCCAGTTTGCCGTTACCCAGCCGGTATACACGGACCGGATCGCGGAACAAATTTCAGAGGTGAGCAGCAGTGTCGGCATACCAATACTGTTGGGGATTTTGCCCCTCGTTACTGTCCGGCATGCGGTCTTCCTCCGGGACCGGGTGGCCGGCATATTTGTTCCCGAAGAAATTGTTAAAGAAATGCAAACAGCAGAAAGCGGTACAGAAGGAGAAGAAGCTGCCGGGATCGCTCTGGCGCGAAATCTTTTTGTGAAAGCACGCACCTTGTTTCGAGGGGTCTGCATCATGCCGCCGTTTAATAAATTTTATCTCGCTGCACGGATACTCGAATAATGACATTTCTCGACCACCTGAATGAACTTCGACTGCGCATTATTACCTCTCTCATCGCGGTGCTGATCGGAAGTGTGGTCGCTTTTCTTTTTTTTGATAGCATCATCGCTGCACTGTATGAACCCTTTCTCCCCATTGATACGACGCAGCTGCAGAGTACTCTCTTTGTCAACACCCTTTTTGAAGGATTTCTCACGAAAATCAAAGTGTCCGTTATCTCAGGTGTTGTACTCTCATTCCCTGTCCATCTCTACAACGTTATTCGCTTCGTTTTTCCCGGGTTGAACCAAAAGGAGAGAAAGATCATCGCGCTCAGTTTGGGAACAAGTTTCATTCTAATCGTAGTAAGCGTTTATTACAGCTATTTTAAAATTATCCCCCTCTCGGTGCGGTTTCTTACCAGTAAGCAGTTTATCCCGGCCAATGTGGGGATTCTCCTCAACTATGATAAAAATATTTTCTATATTCTTCAATTTATATTGATAACCCTTATCGTATTTCAAATACCAATTATTTTGGAGCTGCTTCTTATTATGAATGTGGTAAAACGGCGACAACTGCTGCGTGTAAGCCGCTATGTGATTATAGCAATCTTTGTGCTTTCCGCTACTATTACACCGCCTGACTTCATATCTCAGATCACAATTTCTACACCGCTCATTATGATGTTTTTTCTCACGATTCTGATTGCGCGTGTGTTTCACTTCGGAGAGGAATGATGTTTGGACTCGGTTTTTGGGAAATAGCGATTATCGCATTGGTAATACTCATCTTTGCAAAGCCGGAGGATTTACCGAAAATTCTCCGTAAGATCGGCTACTATTACGGAAAGATAAAAGAGATGGGCAGATCGGTACAAACACATATCGAAGATACACAAACATATTTTTGGAATGAATCGGATACTGCAAATAAAGAACCAAAAAAAGAGGAAAACCCCGACCGCGATGATTCGTGAAATTCTTCTCACCTATTACATGAAGCTCCTTCTCTCCCGATACATGCAGCTCGACGCAACTACGGCCGTGGAGCTTCCCGCACCTGAATCGGAAAAGAAACTGCTCCTCTATATCCACATCCCGTTTTGCGAACAACTGTGTCCCTACTGTTCGTTCATAAGAGAAGAGTTCGACGGCCCCCTTGCCGCGGAATACATGCGGTGTTTACAGCAGGAAATCGAAGCCTATAAAGAGAGGGGATACATCTTTTCAGCCGTTTATGTGGGGGGAGGCACTCCCACGATTGTTGCCGAAGAGCTTGTCTCTCTGCTCGACCGGGTCCGTACCCTGTGGCCGATAAAGGAGATATCGGTCGAAACCAATCCCAATCATCTCAATGAATCGGTGCTGGGCCGCTTACAGGCGGCTGGGGTAAACCGGCTCTCGGTTGGCGTTCAATCATTTGATAATGAACTGCTGAAACGGTTAGACCGCTATCATAAATACGGACCGGGAGAACAGATACGAAAGCGGCTCGAGAACATCCGGGGCAGGTTCGATACACTCAACGTCGATATGATCTTCAACCTCCCGGGGCAGACAAGAAAGAGCTTAGAGCAGGACCTAGAAGTTCTTCTCGACATCGAAGCGGCCCAGATTACCTACTACCCGCTTATGACGGGAAACAGAGTAAAAAACAGACTATTCCGCCGGTACGGCCACAGCAGTTACAGAAAAGAGCGGGATTTTTACCGCAGTATCGAAGAAGCGCTCGGGAAAAGCTATAAAAAAGCCACCGCCTGGTGTTTTTCCAAAAAAAGCGGCATGATCGATGAGTATATTGTCGGTTACAACGAATACGTCGGAGCAGGGGCAGGGGCATTCGGATATCATCACGGGAGGCTCTACGCAAACAGCTGCCGCGTTTCGGATTATATAAGACGCATGCACAAAGGCGAACTTCCTATCATAGGAACAAAGCGGTTCTCGCACGGCCAGAGAATGCGGTACGCGCTGCTCATGGAACTTTTCGGAGGCAGGGTGGAGCTCGCAATGCGGTCTGGTCATCTGATAGATACCAGTATGCTTCTTCTCTCCGGAACTGTTGAAAGACGATCGGACGGCTTTCACCTTTCCACACGAGGATATTACTTTCTCGTTATTATGATGCGGGAGTTCTTTAACAGTGTGAACAACTTCAGAGATTTCTGCAGGTAGTTTTATTCTTCGTACTGTTCCAGTTTATTGTACAGCGCTTTCCGGCTTATGCCTAATATCGAGGCGGCCTTTTTTTTATTACCGTTCACAGTAAACAGTGTTTTCTCGATAATTCGACGCTCAGCTTCTTCGATTGAAGTATCTCCGATTTCGATGACAATTCTGCTCTTCTTTCTTTTCGCTCGGCGGATCAAGTCCGGGAGCATCTCCGGCCCGATTGTCTCTCCTTCGCCGGTAACCACCAGTTTGAGGACCAGGTTCTCCAGCTCTCGCACATTCCCGGGCCATCCGTATTTTTTAAGATAGGCAAGCGTTTCCGGAGCAAAGTTAGTCACTGTCCCGTTAAACTCCCGGGTATACTGTTCGAGATAATACTTGGCGAGCAGTTCGATATCTTCTTGACGCTTGCGAAGCGGAGGCAGGTCTATCCGAAGGACATTGAACCTATGGTAGAGGTCCTGCCTGAATGTACCATTTTTTACTGCTTTTCGCAGATTTATATTAGTAGCTGCAATAATCCGGACATCGACGGTAATAAACTGTTCCCCCCCGATCCGCTGGAACTGTTTGGATTCGAGTACCCGCAGGAGACTTATCTGGGTCGCTTCGTCCATGGTGCTGATCTCATCGAGAAAGAGAGTGCCTCCATGTGCCATCTCGAACTTTCCCTTACGGGAAGAAACCGCACCGGTAAACGCTCCCTTTTCATACCCGAACAGCTCACTGGCGATGAGGTCTTTCGAAAGTGCACCGGTGTTGACAGGAATAAAGGGGCCCGTTTCTCGCGCGCTCAGCTCATGGATCCGCTTTGCGACCAGGTCCTTTCCGGTCCCGCTTTCTCCGGTTATCAGCACGTCCACATCTATCGAAGACACTTTTTCGATCAGGGAAAACAGTTTCTGCATGGGCTTACTCTTGCCCACAATACCGTAAAACTCCGGAAACTCCGGAAACTCCGAACACATGGTTGAATTATACAGGTATACAGTAGTGGAGGGAAGTATCGTTGTGAGATGAGACAATAAGATTGTGGAGTGAAGTCAATTTTTTACGTAGCCTACCAGTAGCGGGGAAACTCGTAGTAATTAAAAAGTGTCTCCTCCTCCTCTCTGGTTATCGGAGTTTCTAAATCCACCTCCGGGCTGTTCTGTATGGTTTCTGCTAAAAGGTCTACGATCACTTCACTACTCCCCCAGTCTATTTCCCGTATCCACTCCGGTGAAAGAATAACATTCCTGCCGGGAAGCAAGTTCCGTGTCTCGACAACCATGTACCGGATACGCCAGGAATCCTCTTCGAAGAGAAACTCCTCTGCGTGCCCTACTCGATCATTGAGAGCATGGATACGGTACCCTTGTACTTCGTTTGCGCTGCGCAGATGGGCCTCTCCGCTCGACTCTTCAGGTTCTTCCTTTTCCCCTTCCTTTTTTTCCTCCTCCTTGGTGAGCATGGTCACCGCGGTCGGATAAGCGGCAGTGCCCCACAATCCGGGCCCGCCCCAGTAGAGTGGATACCCATAATAGTTTAAGTATTCGGTCTCCTTTTTGCGGGAAACAGGTTTCTCGCTGTCGATATCAGGACTGTTTTTAATTTGCTCCTGCGTTAATGCTGTCTCTATTACCCGGTTTCCCCAGTCCACGTCGGTAAAAGAGAAAGGAGAGATGAGGACCTCCTTTCCAAACAGCCATGAACCGGTATGGACAACCATGTATCTGACTGTCCAGGTTTCATCATCGAAAAAGAAATCTTTACTAGTGCCGATTTCACCGTCTGAAGCGTGTAAAGTGAAATTTTCAGTGTGCAGTAAAAAACGTAACATAATTGCATCAACTCCTTATCAATTCGAAATGCTCCAGGCCTTCAATTATACCTGAAACGTAATTCCCGGATGCAAAATAAATCTTATCTCCAACCTGATTGACTTTTGCAAGCTCCTTTACCTGCTCCCGTACCGTTTCCGTTGCATTGCCCACGAGAACGGCCATATACCCGGCGGTAAGCGGGACAAGATCATTGCCGCTGTCGCCGCAATACACGACTTCCTCAGAAGGAATATTTAGTGTTCGCAGCAGGTAATCAATGCCCTCCATTTTGTTGGCCCGAAGCGGCATAACATCGATGAGCCCTAAATCCTTGGTCTCATCAATACTTACTGTCAAAGCGGCATCGCCGGTTATTGCCTGCACCCGGGCCTCTCCCCTCCGCTTGAGATCATCGGCTAGTGCCGGATCATCAAAGTAAAAACTGATTTTAAACTCATTCTGATTATGGTCTTCCTGAAGCCTGAGCTCCCCTATATCGAGAAGCTCTTTTTCAATGCAGTCCCGGTCCCAATTTTCCGTCCGGTCCCGGATCCAGTCCCGGTACCCGGTATCGATATGGAAATCGCCGTCACTGAAGGTAAATACTTTCGTTCCCACCTCACCTACGGCGTACCGGGGCAGCGGCGGACCGTACGTCCCGATACCTTCGAGCATTTGTCCTCTATTTCTGCCTGTCACATAAATCAAGTTTACGCTATACTTTTCTACAATTTCTTTAAACTTCGGCATCGTGTTGTCGTAGTGCTGCTTGCCGTTGGGAAAAAGCGTTCTGTCGAGGTCTGTTGCTATAGTGATCATTCGATGACTACCTCCTCTCGTTTCATTTCATTGATATAATCAGCGCAGAGCCGGGGTGTACTCTGACACACGTACAGCCCCAAATGTTCGAATCCGCCGGTCTCCTGCGTATAGGGGAAAAAGTCAAAAAATATTCCGGCACCGGGCCCGGTATGGGCAACGATGTTATATGCCAACACTCTTCCAACCCGCGGAAGGACCGAACGCATCAGCTGGATTCCCATTTTCCATCCTGCAGCCACCTGTGTAATCTCTTTCTCATCCAACTGGTATAGATGCTGTTTCTCACTGTCTTTTACAATGAGCATCATATTGTAGGGCCGCCGCATGCAGTACGGGACCAGGAGTACCACGCGGCCGAAATCCTCTATCATGAAATCAGCGGGGTTTTCTTCGAGGATGTGTCGGGAATAAGCCGTCCCCTTCTCTTTCCGGAAGTTAGCAAGCTGCAGCGCTTCACGCGGAAAGACCGTAGAAAATCCTATCTGCTGATGGCCCTGGGCGATTGAGCCCCCGACTAATCTTCCACAATTCTTAAAAAAAGAGACATACCCGCCCTCTTCACGTAAGAGCATACGCTCCAAGGCGGCGACCCGCTCCATGGCAACAGCACAGTCTGCAACGGGCATGTTATGCCAATCCCGGTCCTGGTACGAGGAGGTCCATTGAAGAAAGTGTATTCCTTCAAAGCTTCCACTGTTGTTCGCTTCGCCGTTGCTTGGTTCACTCTGCTGTTCGAACGGGTATAGTGCCGGGAACAGGTTCAAGTTGATAAACGTAAAACCTTCACTCAATTGGGCCACATCGATGATACTGGTCGTCTCACCTTTTGTGATAAAATTGGGTTCTTTGTTCAGTTCCTCATCGGTGGTGGTTAGTGAAGGAACTGCCTTATTATCGTGGGGCCGTTTTGCCCGGCTCGAGTTATAGACAATAAGCAGCCGGTCCCGCGGGTCGACTGCATAGTACGGTTCCGGTTTGTGTTCCGGGATCCCGGGTTCGGTCCGAATAATCTCTTTGAGTCTTGTAAGTGATAATTCTGAAATATCGCTGTTCTTCTCGAGCGATTTTAACGTTTCTTCGGTAAGGTGATATCGTTTACTCATACACGAAACCCTATTTTATTCAAGAAATTTTCGGTCATCTTTTCCCAGGTAAAGTGGGGGACAGTAATGCGGTAGCCGTTTACCCCCATTTTCTGCTTCTCTTCGAGATTTTCCAGCAGATAGAGAATCGCCTGGGCAAACCCGTCAACATTATCGGAAGGGACCACAATTGCCCCCTGTCCTTTCTTCAAGGCTTCTTTTGTTCCGTCAATTGGAACCGTTTCGACTTGGTCTCCTAAAAGATACTCGGTCGCATAGGGGATCAAATCACTTGCAACGACCGGGACTGCGGACGCGGACGCCTCCTGTACGGACATTCCGAACCCTTCCATGACGGAGGGAGAACAGTAGATCGAAGTAACGGCGTAAATCGAGGGAAGCTGATCCATTACCGAACCGACTGTGGTAATCTCTTCAGAAAGGTCGAGTTCATCGATAAGGGTATGCAGTTCATGGGCAATATCCCGCCGTTTTTCATCGACTGCGACGATAAGGGTTGTATCTTTTCGTTTCTCACGCACCTTTTTATACGCCTTGATAAGCACATCTTTGCGTTTGGTATGGTCTGTGCGGCTTATCTCGGTGATAACATACCGGTCCTTGAACTCCTGGGCGGTCCGTGGTCCTTCGGAGGCAAGAAACTGCCATATCGGATCATCGTCTTCGGGCCGTTGCGGAAAAAACCTGTCCGTATCCACGCAAGGGGGGAGAAAAATGTCCGATTCGTAATGGTATTCTTCTTTTAGAGATCGCCGGATTTCCTCGGAAGTGTAGGCAACGCCGTCTACATGTTTGAGGATTTCTTTCTCCTCTTCGATCCGTTCAAAAATACGGAGCTCCTGTTTTTCTTCCTCTTTCAATTTTTTGATTTTAATGTTGCCGAGCGAATGGGGGACCCAAACATGCTGTACCTTTTGCTCGAGCCTCTCATTGAGGAGATATCCGATTTTCGCGCCGTCCCAGTAGTGGGAAATAATCATATCTACCGGCAGTTTATCCTCCTGAAGCTCCTCGTAGAGGTTATCGACCAGTTTCGGGATCTGTTCGTTCATATCTTCTTTCCGAACGAATTTTTTGGTGCTGTCTTCGATGTAGAGAATTCGCTGGTTACTGTTCTTACAGTCAATGCCGGAACGCTTTTCTCCTGTAACCGGATGGGGGAACCCTCCTCTATTGATAATGGTCACTTTTAGATCGAGCTCGGTCATCGCACGGGTCATCTCATTTACAAAAATGTTCTGCCCGCCTGTGTCTACGAGTCCGGGAACGATTTCCCATTGGTGTATCCCGTGGTTGGTAATCATAAGTACATGTCTTCTCGGGTTTTCCAAAAAGGCCCGATTTGCATCGAATCGTTGTATTTTTCTTGCCACGTTACTCTCTCCTTCCTTTCTTGTTCTTTGGATTATGGACATATGTCTATAAATCTACATGCAAACAGCATGCCAATTCTTTCACATGCAATTATTGTGAAATCAAGGGGGAATTAGGGGGATTACCGGTAACAGTGGTTATAATGGCCCAGCATGTGTATAGTTTTTACACACCAATTTGTGGCGTAGTATCGACCGGCTCGATTTCTAAGATTTCAATAAGCTTTTTCGGTTCCATTCGAAACGGAGACCCTTTCCCCTCGTAGAACCCGTGTTTTCTAATAAGATGAATGTTTAGATCGGTGTAGGTAATTTCTCTCTTAAGCTTTTTATTGCGAACAGTTGTATTTGTTTTCGAATACAGTCCCGGCCCTCCGAACGGCGAGGGAAGCTTTCCCCGTACGCTGTCTACCCGAACCTCGAAATGCGGCTCTACAGTTGTGAACTCGCCTAACCCCTTTTTCCCCGCTTCTTTCAGTTCTACCATGCGGTTTGCAATCGCTTCGTGCGTATATCCGAGCCGTTTTACTTCGGCATCATCCTCTTCTAAAATATCGATGAGGTTACGGTCGTCGTTTCCGAGGAACCCGTCGAGCGTAATGACTCCCGGCTGCATATTCTGCTGGATCTTATCCATAATTGGAGACTGTTTCATAAATCCTCCATTAACCAAATTTATCGTAGTAGATCAGTTCTTCCGGCAGGCCCTTTTCCATAAGCACCTTTATCGTTGCATCGATCATTCCCGGGCTCCCGCAAAGATATGCTTCGGTATTTTCCATTGATTCGATATAGGTATCCAATACTTCGGTGACCAACCCGGTCTCGCCGTCCCACTTGTCTTCCGGTTGCGGGTCTGATAAGGCGGGAATAAACTTGAAGTTGGGTAATTTTTCTTCTAATTCTTTCATTTTCTCTACCATAAAGAGGTCCCGCTTACCCCGGGCCCCAAAAAAGTAGTGTGCCGTCCGGTCGACCCCCTTCTCGGCCATATCCATCAAAATTGCTTTGATGGGGGCCATACCCGATCCTCCGGCTATAAAGATGATATTCCTGTCCGTGTCGCGAAGGAAGAAATCTCCATAGGGGCCGTTTATCGTTACCTCATCTCCCTCTTTTAAATACTGGTGCACATACGTCGTACAAATACCTTCCGGGACAAGCCGTATCTCCAATTCGACGATATTGTTTGCACTAGGTGATGAACTCATAGAATACGCCCGGTAAACAGGTTCATCTGTCAGTTCGTATTCAGGGGTAATAAACTGGATAAATTGTCCCGCTGTAAACTCGATAGTAGGGGGATCCTCTAGTTCGAGTGTAACTTGCTTGATATCGTGAGTGAGATCCACCAAACTTGCGACTTTCGTTGTATACTGTTTAACATTGAAAAGTTCTTCCGGAATCTCGATCTCCATATCGTTTTTCACTTTGATCTGACACGAAAGCCGGATATTCTCTTTTCTTTCTTCTTCACTCATCCAGGGAAGTTCTGTCGGTAAATACTGCCCGGCGCCGGATAGTACTTTGACCTTGCATAATCCGCACGAACCTCTACCGCCACAGGCTGAGGGAATAAATATTTCTTCAGCCCCCAGTGTCGAGAGGAGTGTATTGCCACCGAGCACGTCCAGTTCTTTATCCTTATTAACCGTTATTTTTACTTCTCCGTAGTTTGCAATAGTGGCATCTGCAATAACCATGAGAAGGGCGAGAAATGTGGCCAGTCCGCCGATAGCGCCAATGCTGATGATTAAACTTGTTACAGGAAACATACTCCGTCCTCTTTTAGGATATTTTAATCATACCCTGAAAACCCATAAACGCCAGAGCCATCATTCCGGTGATAATCAAGGTAATGCCTGCGCCTTCTAAACCCTTTGGAAGTTTTGCATTTTTCAGCTTTTCACGGATACCGGCCATGGCAAGAATAGCCAGAGTCCAGCCAATCCCGCTTCCGAGACCGAAAACGATCGCATTGATAAAGTTGTAATCGCGGATTACCATAAAAAGGCTCACTCCCAGGATAGCGCAGTTAACGGTAATTAAAGGGAGGAAAATACCGAGGGAAGCATAAAGCGGTTCTGAAACCCGTTCGATGATCATCTCTACCAGTTGAACAAATGCAGCGATAACAACAATAAAGACTATGAACCGCAAATACTCCATATCATAAGGAAGCAAAATAAAATGATACACAATCCAATTCAATATGCTTGTCGTGGTCATGACAAAAATGACCGCCACTCCCAGACCCAGTGACGTTTTCAATTCCTTTGATATTGCCAGGAACGAACACATACCGAGAAAGTTGGCCAGGAGTATATTATTGGTAAAAATCGCTGCAAAAAAGATAGCAAATGGGAGTACAACCCCACTCATTTCTTGGCCTCCTCTTCTTCACTCGTAATAAACACACCTTTTACAACCCACACAAAGATTGCCAACATGAAGAAAGCACCGGGCGGCATGACCATAATCGCCCAGTTTTGCCACCAATCACCGAGAATAGTAAAGCCCCAGAGGCTTCCTGAGCCCAGCAATTCACGAACAAATGCGATTATAATGAGTACATACGCGTAACCGATGCCGGATGCAAAACCATCAATGAGAGAAAGTCCGGGCGGATTATTCAGCGCGATCGCCTCGGTCCGACCCATGATGATGCAGTTTGTAATGATAAGACCGACGTATGGTCCTAACGCCCGCCAGATATCCGGGACATAAGCCCTGAGTACAATGTCGACAATAATAACATACGAGGCGATTATCAGAGTTTCTACCATCATCCTAATGCGACCGGGGATCAATTTTCGGAGAATGGAAACGGTAAAGCTGGAAAGAGAGAGGGTAAATATTACTCCGATACTCATGACGACGGTATTTTTGAGCACATTGGTAACGGCAAGTGTTGAACAAATTCCCAATACCTGTGCAAAAACCGGGTTTTTCCGACCAACAGCTTCGGTAATTACTCGTTTTAATTTTCCTTTCGCCATATCTTCTATCCTTCTACCATGGAACTCGCTTTATCTTCCGCCTTGTTTACGATATCGAGAACAAAATCGGAAGTTCTCGTTGCGCCCGTAATTGCATCGAGTTCCTTCGGCTCATCAGCCGTGCCTTCCGGTACCAGTGTAAAGGGACCGCTCTTCCCTCTAAATTGCTCTTTGAACCATTTTTCGGTTATACGGGCCCCTAACCCGGGAGTCTCGTTCTGTTTAATAAACTCTATACCTAATACCGTATCGAGTTCTTTGTTATAGGCCATAATTGCCTGTATCTCACCCCATAATCCCGGCCCCCGTACGAAAATCGCATAGCCGACGATGTTTTCACCTGATTCGTCAAAGATTTTAAAATATTCGGGGCCCACTCCCCCTGAAGTAGATACTTCTTCGATACGTTGGTTGTATTTTGCATCAATTTCCTCTGCGGTCTCAGGAATCTCGATATTCGCTGCGTAGAGGACTGCTTCTTTCAGGTAGAGACTTTCATTGAGTTCGACAATATCTTTCGTACTCAGATAGATGCTTGAGACGATCGCAATGAAAACGGCAGTAATCAAAAACATAAAAATAAGAGGGTAGACCCGCTTCTTGAATACACTCTGATCTTTCATGCCGCTGCCCCCTTCTTTTTGCTCTTCGATTCCTTGATAATCCGGTCAAGAAGTGGTGCGAACGTATTAGCCAGCAAAATGGCAAATGTGATTGCTGCCGGCCAAGATGAGAAGGAACGGATAAGTACCGTCAATACACCGATAATGAGACCGTATATCCAGCGGCCGGTGCCTGTCGTCTGCGATGCGGATATGGGGTCAGTTGCGCAGTACACTATTCCGAAAAGAAAGCTACCGCTCAATACGGCCCGCACGGGGTCAACCGCCCCCTCGACCCCGGTAAGCCAGAACAGTATCTGAAAGATGAGGAAACCGATCAAACTGCCGAGCACAATTTTATGGCTGGCCACTTTTTTGATCATCAGAATAATCCCCGCAATGATGATGAGAAACGCAGCTGTCTCTCCTAATGACCCCGATATGTTTCCAAGGAAGAGGTCGAGATAGGGAACAGTTTCTCCCTGGGCGTATTGGGTGAGGGGGGTGGCTTTAGTCACGGCATCTGCCTGAAATGCAGCAAAACCGCCGGCAACGCCTCCGACCGGATCTACCCATCTGCTGGTAAGGGGGACACCGAAACTAACATAGATAAAAGCCCTTCCGGAGAGGGCAGGATTAAACACGTTTCTTCCAAACCCTCCGAATACCATCTTGCCGAATATGATACCGAACACGATACCTACTACTGCTATCCAGAGCGGAATGGTCGGAGGGAGACTCAGCGCAAAAATGAAATTTGTTACAAACACTGCCGAGGAAACCGGTTGGTTTTTTCTACTGGTAAACAGGTACTCAGTGAAAAATCCTGCAAGATTAACGATTGCCAATACGAGCAGACTTCTCCACCCGAAGAAGTAAATGGAAGCAATAACCAGGGGGATGAGCGCATACACCACCTGCAGCATCGGTTTCTGCTTCATTATAATCGGTTTGCTCTTTTGTGACTCAGCCATGATTTGTATTGTAACTGTATTTTGGGAAATGTCAAATAGTAAAGCAGAGTGGATAGATAAGGATTCTTACCGGGTTGATTTTTCCAGCTTTTTCACTATGATTTCCTGAGAGCGGATGTAAAAAAAGGAGTTATACCATTCCGTTTACCCGGCGCCACGTGAAAGAAACGATTAAACTCGGCGCTCCTCTTCTCGCCGGCCTATTCGCCGAATATGTAATGTTCATTGCAGACTCGGCAATGGTGGGCAGGCTGAGCACCGATCATCTCGCAGCCATTGCGGTCGGCGGGCTCATTGCCGAAATTCTCTGGGTGTTTTCCTGGACAACAGCCCCGGGCACGCAGGCTCTCACGGCAAGGCGGTTCGGGAGGGAACAAATCGCCCAAACTGCGGTTATGAAAAAACAGCGGCAGCGGGAAACGGGAGATATCCTCGCCCATGCGATGGTATTTTCACTCTTCTCCGGGTTAACTGCCCTGCTGGTCTCCCTCTTTGCAAAACCGGTACTCAACGGCTTATTGGATGACGGCCGCGTCATCGGCTTGGCATACGATTACATCAAAATTGTCAGGTGGGCCATGCCTATTATCGCCGTTTTCTACGGGATATACGGATTCATAGCCGGTATTGGGAGAACAAAGACGGTCATGATCGCCTCGGTCATGACCAACCTGCTCAATCTCCTGTTCAACTATGTGCTGATCCACGGTAAATTGGGTCTCCCCGCAATGGGGATGAAGGGTGCTGCATGGGGAACTCTGGCCGCTCAATCGATCGGGTGTCTCTACTTTTTATCGACCGTTTTATTTGATCCGGTGTATAAAAAGTATCGGCGGTTTTCACTAAAAACGTTCAACTGGGTCCTGGTCCGGGATATCGGAAGATCGTGCATCCCCATCACCCTGCAGAACCTTTCAAACCAGGTGTTCTTCCTCATCTATGAATCTTTTGTTGCCGGATACGGGACCATCTATCTGGGAATCATGCATGTCTTGTTCATTCTCTATTGGACCGGCAAAATGATTTCAGGCGGGTTTGCCGAAGGGGCGTCCATTCTCGTCGGCAATGCCTTAGGACGGAAAGAAAAGGAGGAAGCTCTCCGCTACTCTTGGGCGGGGGTAACGATTGCCGTGATTATCGGAGCAGTGATCGCTTCGGTGACATTCTTCTTCCCGGAAACGGTAATCCGGATTTTTAACAACGAACCGACACTTCTCGAGGCAGGACGGTCCGCCCTGCGGTTTCTAGCAGTATTCTTTTTTATCGAACTTTTCGGATTTCCATTCGAGATTATCTTTACGCATAACGGATGGGGCGGTTTTGTTCTGATATCCGATTTTACAACGAACGGTGTGTTTCTTTTTGTGGTAAGTTATCTGCTCATCAATGTCATCGGAGTCGGCATCAACGGGGCATATCTTCCGTTCGCACTCTATCTGGTATTTCACGCAACGGTCCTTACTAGTGGGTTTTTCACTAAAAAATGGATGGTGCGTAGGATCGATTCGCTTTCATAACCTGTAAGCACGATTCGATCCGGTTCAGTCCCTCTTCGATCTCCTTCTCGTCCAAGGCGTAACTCAGACGCACCCGGTCGGGAGCTCCGAACCACTCCCCTAAATAGGTGATGACTTTATATTCGGTGTACAACCGCCACACGAACTGCTCCGGATCGGGGACTTTGGGCAGCACGTAGAACGCTCCTTCCGGCTTCCACAAATCCAGGTCGAGAGAGGTAAGACCGTCGACTATGAGATCGCGTCTCCGCTCCCATACAGCAAGCTGTTTATCGATGTAGGAGCGGGGGGCTTTCATCGCATTGAGGGCCATGTCCTGGCCGACAAGATTGGTGTTCATGGAGGTGTGGGTCTTGATGTCGATAATACGCTGTACCAAGGCCTGGTCGTAACTCCACAAGTATCCTACTCTCACCCCGCACATCGCGTAGGTTTTAGAAAATGAATTGACCGTGATGACCTGTTCGCCCTGGATAAGATAATTGTCCCGTTCATAGATAATGTCTTTGTATACTTCATCGGAGATGATGTAGAACCCGAGTTCTGCAGACAGCTTTTCTATTTCTTTTAGCGTATCCATTGCCTCGATTCTACCGGTCGGATTCGATGGAGAATTGATGAGCACGGCGGCACATCCCTGCGCTTTTTGTGCAAAATCATCTATATCGATGCGACCATCAGTTAATTGGGTGAATACCGGTTCCATCCCTGCGAATCTGATGATATGGGGGTAGGAGTAGTAGTACGGTTTCGGTACGAGAATTTTACCGGTCCCGAGAGCACGGAAAATGAGATCGAGTGCTTCCGAGGCACCGTTGGTGATAACGAAATTGTCTGCAGTCGAGTGGGGATATTCTCCTGACAGCGCTTCCCGCAGTAACGCTTCTCCCTGGATGAGACCATATCGAAGATCGTGGCGAATATTAATGCCGTCAACCGCTTCCGAAGGCGGAGGGAGATCAGGCTGTCCGGAACCGAAACTGATGATACCATTCCCCTGTTTGCCGATAAACAAAGACGGGCTCTCTAACTCTTTTCTCTTTATCACAGTATACTCCTTTGGATCGATGAAAGGGACCATTGTACACGTTTCCAGGATGTTTGCATACCTGCCTCCGGGGCCGGCTTGTGCCTCTGATGTGCTTCTTTTTTATCAATTTTATTGAAAACATTTCTCATTATCATTGACAATTTGCAGATAAAATTGTATATTGATTATGAGCATATGCTCAAAACTGATTAACAAACATCGTGGAGTAATAAGTGCCGAGACCGTTAAAACCGAGATGGATACAATTCGATCACACCGCCGCATACTACGAACCGGTCCCTGCACCGGGTAGATTTGTCGAAAGTTTCGAGCTCACTTTTGACGAACTCGAAGCGCTTCGACTGGCAGATGCGGAAGGGCTCCGTCAGGATGAAGCAGCCACATGGATGAATATCTCCAGGCAGACATTTGGGCGGGTCGTGGCATCCGCCCGAAGGAAAGTGGCCTTGGCCCTCGTCTACGGCAGGGGGCTCAGGATCCAGGGAGGCCGGGTCCATCAGCCTCCGCCCGGGAAGCGCTACCGCGGCGGTGCCGGCCATGGAGGGCCCGGGCACGGCGGCCGTGGCCACGGGAGTCCCGGACCGCACGGCCCGGCAGGACGTGGTCCGGGGCGGGGCGGAAACGGTCCCGGTTAATAGATGCTCATGAGTTTGGGAATACGTGCAGTTTGCACATACAATATAACGTTTTACAGGAGGTAAATTATGCCATCAGGTGACAGAACAGGCCCCAACGGAATGGGACCAATGACAGGAAGAGCAGCAGGCTTTTGTGCCGGCTATACTGTGCCCGGATATGCCAATCCGGCAGTTCGGGGGCGCGGTTTAGCTCGAGGTCACGGACGCGGCATGGGATATGGATTCGGCCGCGGTCGGGCCTGGGGACCCCCCTGGGGAGGTTACAGCCCCCCTCCTATGGCGCCCGGTTACCAGGCCGGGCCATACGCAGCTTCGTACCGAAAGGAAGACGAAGTGGATATGCTTAAAGATCAGGCACAATTCTTCGAAGACCAGCTCAACCAGATAAAAGAACGTCTCGGTGAGCTTGAATCGGAAGAAACGTAATCTCTCCCACTCTCCCTGACTGTACCGCCCGGTTTCCCGGGCGGTTTTTTCTGCCTCGAAGATTGTTGCGTGCCTATTCGATGTGAATCCGATTATACTGATTATTGACCACAGTATGGTACTCCTCCCGATAACGCTTTACCGCTTCAGGGAGGGAGTTCATGATGTCCCCTGCCGTCATCCCGTCTTCTCCGAGTTTTTCTGCTGCAATATCCCCTGCAAACCCGTGTAAAAACACGCCGGTTATAACCGCCTCTTCTAAAGAAAGATTTTGAACGGCTAAAGCGGCAATCACACCGGTTAAGACATCACCTGAACCTGCCGTCCCCATTCCTGAGTTACCGCTCATATTCACGGCGGCCCTCCCATTCGGAAACGCGGTTACCGTGTGAGCGCCTTTTAAAACAAGTATTGCATTGAACTTTAGAGCATATTTCCTCGCGGTCTCAACCCTATTGGCTTCGATCTCTTTTACGCTCAAACCGGTCAAACGGGCCATCTCCCCGGGATGAGGAGTGAGAATAGTCGGTCTGCTCCGTTTTTCCAGCAGCAGCGGATTTTTTGCTACGGCAGTCAATCCGTCTCCGTCGAGCAGAAGCGGTTTTTCAATCAGGGGAATCAATTCCAAAGCCAATTTCTGGGTCTCGTTTACAAGCGAGATCCCCGGGCCGAGCACCACAAATTCAACCTGGGCAGCAAGCATCTTGATAACATCAAGGTTCCGGTAGGCAATGCTCCCGGTGGCACTCTCTTTGACCGGGTGAAAAACAATTTCACTACTCTTTGCAGCAACGGTCGAAACAACCGGAGGAGTCGAGACAAGTCTCGCATAGCCCCCTCCGGAGCGGAGAAACGACATCGAAGAGAAATAGGGGGCACCATAGTACTGTGCAGCACCTGCGACAAAGAGGGCAGTCCCGAAGGTGCTCTTGTGTCCGTGCGCCGGTCTCGGAGGCAGCACAGACGGAACAGCAATTTCAGTCTTCAGATGTTCTCCTTCATAAAGAGCGGGAGGAAAAGAAATATGGGTCACACTCAAATTTCCGCAATATTCCCACCCCGGGTATACAATAGTACCCACTTTAGGCAGTCCGAAGGTAACGGTAAAATCGGCCGTTACCGCTACTCCCATTACCTCGCCGGTATTACCGTTTATCCCCGAAGGTATGTCCACACTGTAAATCACCCCGCACGCCCTGTTTATCATCTCTATGGCGTCTCTATATTTTCCTTCAACGGAGCGGGTTAGTCCGGTCCCGAACACCGCATCTATGACAGCATCACTTTCCTCGAGAGAAACGTGCAGCATATCAAGATCGGTAACTTCACGTACCTCTATTCCGATACCGTCGAGAATATCGGCATTGAGCTTGGCCGCTCCTGACAGCTTTTCACGAGATCCGAGGAGAAATACGGAAACTTTCCCCCCTTCCGAGAAAAGCTTCCGAGCTATCACAAATCCGTCGCCCCCGTTGTTGCCCGAACCGCAGACGACAGTAAAGCTCCTCCCGCCTACGCTACAGGTCCTCCGGATCACATGATAGACGGCAAGACCCGCGTTCTCCATAAGCAGTTCTTCCGGAATACCGAACTGCTCTATAGCAGTCCGGTCCAACTCTCTCATCTGCTCTACTGAACTTACTTTCATAGTAATACTGTACAGGAGCAGCCTGCCTCCCGTCAATCAATCCATCTTATCTCATTTGCATTTCATCCTAATGCTTAGTATACTTATAGAAAATATAATGCACCCAATTACTAATACTGATGGAGGCCGACATGACCCAGCAAGAGTTATTAACGGAACTGGATTTAATGATCGAGGATGCCAAAACAGCAGTTTTAGCTTCGGTAGACAAAGACGGGCATCCACACATGCGGTGGATGACTCCGACCATGCTCAAAGACCGGGGAAACACTTTTTTCGCAGTTACCTCGCCTGAGTTCGAGAAGACAATGCAGTTGACGGAGAACCCGAACGTTGAATGGCTGTTTCAGACACGAAATCTGGAGAAAGTAATTAATATACGAGGCGTAATAAATATCATCGACAATTCCTCGATTAAATCGGAAGTACTCGAAACGCTCGGCAGACGGCTGACCGCATTTTGGAAACTAAACGAAGTCGAACAAAATCTTACTGTATTGGAAACGGTCATTCAGGAAAGCGTATTCTTTATTCCCATGAAAGGGCTAAAATACAGCGTTGCATTTTCATAACCGGAGGGCAGCTCGATGGCAAAACAGAAATTGACCCAAAAAATTGGTAAAGAAAAATCGATAGAATTGCTCAAGGAGATGCTCCTCATTCGCCGTTTCGAGGAGAAAGCAGCCCAGATGTACGGCCTTCGCAAAATAGGCGGTTTCTGCCACCTCTACATCGGGCAGGAAGCAGTGGCAGCAGGGGCGATCAATTCACTCGATCTCGCAAAAGATTATGTCGTTACCGCATATCGCGATCACGGCCATGCATTGGCCTGCGGCATGGCCCCCGATGCAATTATGGCCGAACTGTACGGGAAAATTACCGGCTGTTCGAGAGGGAAAGGCGGCTCAATGCACATGTTCGATGCGGAGAAGCATATGTACGGAGGCAACGGCATTGTCGGCAGCCAGATTCCGGTGGGCACAGGAGTTGCACTGAAACTAAAATATAAAAAGGAAGACGGAGTGGTCCTCTGCTTTTTCGGTGACGGAGCAATCCATCAAGGCGCCTTTCACGAAAGTATGAACTTAGCCAGAATATGGAACCTTCCCATCATCTTTATCTGTGAGAATAATCAGTACGGGATGGGGACCGATTTCCGGAGGGTATCATCGGTAGAAGATTTCTCGGTAATGGGCGATTCATACGGTATCT
Source organism: uncultured Spirochaetales bacterium (assembly GCA_964594055.1). Classification (GTDB taxonomy): domain Bacteria; phylum Spirochaetota; class Spirochaetia; order SPDA01; family CAZJBZ01; genus CAZKZZ01. The sequence goes on along the minus strand of CAZQKT010000050.1, from coordinate 3,185 downwards.
CCGGTAAACGAATCAACGGGATGGATGTGTTGACGGTATATGACGAGCTTTCCGGGGCAGTCAAAGACGTACGGAAAAACGGCACACCTCTTTTTTACGAGATAAAAACCTACCGGTATAAAGGCCATTCGATGAGCGATCCGGCTAAGTACCGGACAAAAGAAGAACTGGAAGAATACAAACAGCAGGACCCGATCCTGATCCTCAAATCACACCTGCTCGAGGATAAGATGATTACCAACGACGAGTTCGATACCATGGATGATGAGGCAAAGAACATCTCCGCCCAGGCGGCCGATTTCGCCGAGAACAGCGACGAACCGCCTCTGGAATCTCTCTATGAAGATGTTCTGGTATAACCAACCGGCCGAAACAAGCAGCCGAACGTACCATCAAGGAATAAGGAGTAAGCATATATGCCGGAAATAGCGTTTCGAGAAGCGTTGAGACAGGCCATAGCCGAAGAGATGGAGCGTGATGAACATGTCATTCTCTTCGGGGAAGAGGTCGCCCAATATAACGGTGCGTATAAGGTGACCCAAGGGCTCATGGACAAGTTCGGGGAGGAGCGGGTTTTCGACACTCCCATCTCAGAGGAAGGATTTACCGGTGTCAGCATCGGCGCTGCCATGGCAGGGTTGAGGCCTATTGTCGAATGGATGACATATAACTTTTCTCTGATGGCTTATGATCAGGTTGTAAGTAACGCCGCAAAAACCAGATATATGTCCGGGGGGCAATTTACACTCCCTATTGTTTTTCGGGGCCCGAACGGACCGGCTGAATACCTTGCCGCCCAGCACTCACAGGCCCTCCAGTCGATTTTTGCCCATGTCCCCGGTTTAAAAGTTGTTACCCCTTCCACTCCCTATGACGCGAAGGGGCTGTTGAAAACGGCCGTTCGGGATGACAATCCGGTCATTTTTATGGAAGCTGAAATGATGTACGCCTGGAAGGGAGAAGTACCGAAGGAAGAATACACCATCGAGTTCGGTAAAGCTGCAGTCAGACGGGAAGGTGCGGACGTAACACTTCTCAGTTTCTCGAAACCGATGCGCACTGTGGAGAAGGCTGCTGCGGAACTCGAGAATGAAGGGATCGATGCCGAGGTAATCGACCTTCGTACGATCAGGCCGCTGGATGAGGGGACTCTCTATGGCTCGGTAAAAAAGACCAACTGCTGTGTGGTCATCGACGAGGCATGGCCTTTCGCAAGTGTGGGCTCGCATATCGGCTGGCTCGTGCACAAGAACTGCTTCGATTATCTCGATGCACCGGTAGAACTGGTTTCATCGGAAGATGTTCCCATGCCCTACAATCACAACCTGGAATTGGACGCACAGCCTTCAGTGGAGAAGATAGTCCGGGCGGCAAAAAAAGTGCTCTACCTTTAGGAGGAAGCTATGGCGGAAAAAATATTGATGATTGCACTCTCTCCTACGATGGAGGAAGGGACCATTTCAAACTGGGTAAAACAGGAGGGGGACGAAGTCTCTTCCGGTGATGTGCTCTGCGAAGTCGAAACCGATAAAGCTACCATGGACTACGAAGCTGTCCAGGAAGGTACACTTCTTAAAATCCTCAAAGGAGAGGGAGAATCGGCACAGGTAGAAGCTCCCATCGCTATTATCGGGGAGAAGGGAGAAGATATAGAAGCTCTTATACAAGAGATCGAGTCGCAGAGTGGAGGGGATACCAAAGAAGCCGGTGAAAAACCCGCAGCGAAAAAACAACCCGGTCCTCCTAAGCCGTCTGCAGCAGGGGGTGAGGAAAGTCCCATAACTGCCGAGGGCCCGGAAGGGAGAATCAAAGCGTCACCTTTAGCCCGCAGGCTCGCAGAAAAATACGATCTCGACCTAACCGCTGTCCGAGGAAGCGGTCCGGAAGGCAGGATCGTAAAAAAGGACATTGAAAAAGCAAAGGAGAAGGGAGCAGAAGCAACAGAAGCGCCCACCGGCAAAGCCGCTGCAGCTATGGCTGATTTCGGCGGCGCACAGCTGCCCGGAAAGGACCGAAGAACTCCGGTAAGCCGGAAACGGCGAATTATTGCAGAACGGCTTTCCGAATCGAAATATTCCGCCCCTCATTACTACCTCCGCATCAGCGCCCAGGTAGACACGCTGGTCGCTCTGCGCAAAGAAGTAAACAGCCGGCGCGAGGGAAAACTTTCTTTTAACGCCTTTCTTTTAAAACTGGCAGCAGAAGCGATAAAACGGTATCCGCAGATAAACTCTTCGTGGGAAGGACAGGAGATCGTTACCTTCGGGAGTATCGACATCGGATTGGCTGTAGCCCAGCCGGACGGTCTGATCACTCCGGTTGTCAAAAATTGCGGGAACAAAGGGATTACTGCAATAGACAACGAATTAAAAGAGCTCATTGAAAAGGCGCGGAACAACAAGCTGACTCCGGATGAGTACAATGGGGCAAGTTTCAGTATCAGCAATCTCGGATCCGCCGGAATCGAAGAGTTTACCGCTATCATTAATCCTCCCGGTTCTGCAATCCTGGCGGTAGGGGCGATACAGGCGCTGCCCGTATTTGATGCCGAAGGTGCAGTCGTATCACAGCAGACGATGAAGTTTACCCTCTCCTGCGATCACCGAGTGATTGACGGGGCGATAGGGGCTGAGTTCTTGAATTATTTCAAAGAATTACTGGAACAGCCGGGCAAAGCATTACTCTGAAAACCATATAAAAAAGAATTGAGGAGAGACAACTATGAGCAACGAAGAATATGATGTCATAATCATCGGCGCGGGACCCGGAGGCTACGTCGGAGCAATTCGGGCCTCTCAGCTGGGGCTAAAAACCTGTGTTATCGAGAAGGACAAACCGGGTGGGGTGTGTCTCAATATGGGATGCATTCCGTCTAAGGCACTGCTCCATCAGGCGGAATTGTTCCGTTCGTTAGACGATGTAAAGGGTCTCGGTGTTTCAACGGACACGTCGGGGTTTGATTACGGAAAAGTGTTCAAAAAGTCGAGGAAGGCGGCGACCCAGCTTTCAAAAGGGGTCAATTTTCTGTTGAAAAAAAACAACATCCCTCTCATCGAAGGTGAGGCGGTGATAACCGGAAACAATACAGTAAACGTGAAAAAGAAATCCGGTGAGGGTGAAGAAACACTTCAGGGAAAGAATATCATTATCGCCACCGGTTCGCGGCCCAAAGTTATTCCGGGGTT
>CAZQKT010000049.1:19555-22752 GCA_964594055.1 uncultured Spirochaetales bacterium | reverse complement strand
CGTACTATCCGATCGTACGCGACTATTACGATCCGAAGTTTCTTTTTCCGGAAAAGACCCGCACCTTCTGTACCAACAGCGGACGGGCACATGTGGTAAAAGAAAAATATACTTCCCGTTACGGACAGACCTACTTTTCGGTAAACGGTCACTCCTTTGCCCACAAAGGTAAAGACAACGGTTTGGTCAACTTCGCCATGCTCAAGACGATCAGGTTCACCGAACCGCTTGCTTCCGGACAGGAGTACGCGGAAAATCTGGGCACCCAGGCCATGCTCATGGGGGGCGGAAATCCGATCATGCAGCGCATAGGAGACTTCAGATTGGGCAAGCGGTCTAAACGTGAAAATTTCAATACGGACCTCTATGATTTCAAACCGACCCTTCCCGGCTGCACACCAGGGGATATCAGCCTGGCTATGCCCGCTAAAATACTCCGTGCCATTTGGAAATCGATGAAACTGCTCGACACCATTATTCCGGGAGTTATGCATCCGAGTACAATCATGTATTATCCGGAGATTAAATTGTACGCGAACAAACCGAAGTTTAAGAATGAATACTTCATGGTCAAAGACCATATCTATTTTGCAGGTGACGGTGCGGGGACGAGCAGGGGCATTACCGTTGCCTGGGCCGGCGGGATTAGGGCCGCGGAAGGGATTCTCCGCGGCTCATAACGGTCAGTATTCGGACCGGTAACCGTTGAGAAGAAGTATTTCGGGCCGATACTCGAAGTGGATCGTATCAAAATAAAACCATTTTCCGCCCCAGATAAACCCATGTTTCTCAAAAGCCGTTATAAATGATCTCGGCGGGGTAAACCGTTTTTCATAGGGAAGGCTGTACCACTCCGGGTTATGCGATTTGGCCCAACGCCAATACACCTCTTTACCCCCGTAACTGTAAGGCAGAATATCAATTGCAACGCCGTATGAGTGAAAACTCAAGCCGGCAGTGCCTGCAATACGCCTCCAATTGTACCCTTCGAGCCGGCCAAGCGCTTGCACAAACCTGCGCAGCTCGAATCCTTATCATACACACCCCAGAGCGCGTTATAGAACCCCGGGTGCCGGGAAGGGGGGATTTCCTCGCGGCTGCTTATCCTGCTGTTAAGGGCGTTCTTCTCCTCTTCACTCAGCTCGGGTAACGGAGGGAGGTCCTGAGTATAGGTATAAAAGGGATAGGGGCTGTACCGTTCGTTACCTTCAGGACTTTCCAGCCAACCGAAGGAGATACAACAACAAAGAATATAATCCAGAGTAGTGGTACTAAACGCATAGGGAGAAGTATATCATTCCATCTCCGGTTTTCCCATACCCGGGGCCAGGCTCCACACAGATTTTGCAATCGTGTCACCGACATTGATAGCCATATGTTTTCCATTTTCAGGAATGCAGAGCGCGTCCCCGGCAGTCAATTCGACGTATCGCTTCTCATCGGGCAGATGTATAACGAGATTGCCCTCGATGCAATAAACCACTTCATCGGCGCCGGTATGCCCGCTGTCCATGGGGGTCCGCTGACCGGGGAGAAGAGAGCTTACTGTAAAGACCAGTTTGTCCGTCCTGAAATAGATTTTAGAGCATTCATCATTTTCCATAAGGACAAACGCCTCTTTTTCTGAAACCTTTTTTGCATCTTTGATACGTTCTTTCGGCGGTAAGTACATATACGTCCTCCTTCTCAGACTTCCAGCAAATCCCGAATAATCGGTATAACTTCTTCGGGAGGGACCGGTTTATTGATCAGCCTCGAATTGGCTATTGTTTGTACCTCGTCCGTGTTACTGTCGTTCATATAACCCGTAATAAAAAGAACCGGTATATTGGAAAACTTCCTTATTTCTCGGGCAGTTTCTACACCGTTAAGCGTCCCCCCCAACCGTATGTCTAAAATAATGCAATCGAATTGTCCATTTTTTATCAGAGGAATAGCAGCCTCACCCCGGTTCACAATATCATCAACGCGGAATCCGCTCCGCAGCAGCTCATTTTTCAAGCTCATTGCAAAAATCAATTCATCTTCTACAAGCAATACACGTGCTAAATTTTGCATTGTTACACCCTTTCAGAATAAGATCCTGTATCAATATAGAGACGCCATGTAGTACCTCTAGACCTTACCAATTCGACGCGGCCGTTTAGCTGCAACTCTACAACATTTTGTACAATTTGAAGCCCGATAGAATCGGTATGTTCTACATCAAGCTCTTCCGGCATGCCGATCCCATCATCCGATATTTCGACGACCAACTCATCTTTGTCATTATTATCTGCAGCTATGGAGATATTTCCTGTACTCCGACCGAGAAAAGCATGTTTTATCGCGTTTGTGAGAAGCTCATTGATGACAATTCCTAAGGGGACCACTGTATCGATAAGACAGTGTATCGACTTAACATCAAAGTTGACCGTTATAGATCGACCCGGCTGTTGAAACGAATTGAGGATTAAATTTGCAAGGTCTTTTATATATTCTTCTACATCTATCTTCGAGAGGTTCTGCGATTGATACAGCTTTTGATGGACTAACGCCATCGAATAAATTTTATTCTCGAGCTCATTGAGCACTTCTTTGAGCCTGCTGTTCTTCTCTACACTCTTACGGAGTGAGATGATGGAAGCGATTACCTGCATGTTGTTTTTGGTACGGTGATACAGTTCTCTGAGTAAAATCTCCTTTTCTTCGAGGGCTGTTTCAATCTGCTGTCTCAGCCGATAGTGTTCGCTCATATCCCGGGTCACTCCGCACAATCCGTTAATCGTACCCTCATCATCCCAGACCGGAGCTTTAATCGTTTCTACTATTTTCTCGATGCCTTTGATGTGCCGAGTGAACTCGCCGCGGTGCGGCCGGCCTGCGAGCACCTGCCGGTCTATCTGTTCGATCTCGTCTGCCTGTTCAGGGCGAAACAAGTCAGCATCCGTTTTCCCGATAATCTGCCCTGCCCTCATGTTGAAAAACTGTTCCATGGCCTCATTTACATGAGTATACCGCCCCTCCCTGTCTTTGAGATAAATGACATCCTGTGCAGAGTTAAATATAGCCCGTAATCTGGCCTCATTCCGGACCAATTCCTTCTCAATCCGTCTCAGCTCGGTGATATCGGTAGAAATTCCCACCATCCCGATCGGGTCCTCCTGCTCGTCCAGCAGAAGCCGGGTCCTCGCATCGAGTATTACTTCTTTTCCGTC
>CAZQKT010000049.1:0-19455 GCA_964594055.1 uncultured Spirochaetales bacterium | reverse complement strand
CTTTTCCGTCTCATACCGCTCGGTACGGTCTACGACAATGCCTTGATAAGCAATCGGGTTACCAAAGTCATCCCGTTCAATAATTGTTTGATCTTCAATCCAGCGGATATTTCCCTGTCCATCAAGAATTCGGTAATCCTGAAGAAACCGGTCCTGTCCTTGTTCGGTATACCCGCGCACCTCATCAGAGACTCGCTCCAGATCTTCCGGATGGATAATCGAAGCGAACCGGACCCTGCCTGATAAAAAATCATCGACAGTGTATCCGATCCTTGCAATATTTTCACTTACATAGACGACCGGCCATTCTTCGGCAGCCAGCCACCGAAAAAGGATGATCGGGCTCTGTTCCACAATCAGCCCGACCCGCTCCAGTGAGGTCTGCAGTTCGATGTCGTGAAGGGCAAACCCGATATCGCCGGCCAGTTCTTTGAGCAGCTCCTGTTCTTCCTCGTCGTCTGCGTAATGCTTTGGCACCGCAACCGATAGGACCCCATAAACCGTATTGTCGTAAGCAAGCCGGATGTTCATTGCACCTCTATCATCGTAATACGTAGAAAGAGCACAATCCGAACACTCATAGGAAGGATTTACAATTACAAACGGTCCATCTCGATGGATTATTTGCACAAAGCAGTGGGGAAAGGTACGGTCCTGGAAGGATGAAATAAGCCGGGTGTACTCCGCTCTTCCCCCGGAAGAAAAAATATCCGAAACCCGGTTTCCCGATTTGTCCAAGAGCAAAATAGAAGCGTGATAATAACCGGACCGTTTCGTGAGGAAATCACACGATTTCTGCAAAAGCCGGTCCCGGTCATGTTCACGAGTGATGAGATTGTTGATATTACGTACCGCCAAGAGCACCGAGTTTAGATGCTTGAGCCTTTTTTCAGCGTTGCTCCTCTGCGCAATTTCGACCTGCAGTATCTTTGTGCGATCAGCTACCTTCCTACGGAGCGTCCAAATCCAGAAAAGAATGGCGATGAGAATAATGCCTAAGGGAACAGCAATTAGAGCAATATAGAGCAAAAGGTCTGCAAATGTTATTGTATGTTCATCGGGGCCGTTCTCTTCGTTAATAAACGAGTACGGGGGATATCCGCGTTCCGTACCGATAATGAGGGGTTCATTACTTTGAGAGAAGACAAGATAGCTGCTCGAGGAGACAAAGAGAAGCGCAAAACACAACAAACCTGCAGGAAAAAGAGGCATTCTTTTTTTATGTAGTTCAATTTTTTTTCTCATTTTTGTTCGGCGTTTAATTTTTTGGTAACTAAATCCATCAATTCGGAAAGCGACGTTATGCTATTTATTTCTTCTGCTGAAATCAGGGCGGCTGGTGATGCTGCAGGACCAGCGGCACCACTATGTAGCTCTTCTTTTACGATAAATACAGCAGGATAAGGTCCAAATCGAGCTGCTTCGCCTCCTGAATACCGGGATTCGAATTCATCGATATGGAGGAACTCTACAGTGATGTCAAGATTCTCTACAAAACGCTTCCACTCACGTTTCATCGTTACAGACCCGAATGTAACTGCACAGAGATTGCATTGGTAGGTTTTAGGAGCGAAAGTTTTGTGCAGCGAGTCTTTTACAGCATTTAGAATACCACTTTGTGCATTGTAGACGAATACAAGCTTTCTACGGTTCATAAGTTCACTCCCTTTCCTCGATTGAGAAGCTCTTGTACGGATACTTCCTCATACACACGATGTTCCTTATACTCATAGGGGAAAACCTCTTTTGCAGCCCGCAATCCCGCCTGCTCTGCCGGCTGGCCGTCAGCGACATGCGAACGAACTTTATCCAGCCACTGCTTGACCTTTCGCTCCGCAGGCACGTGTACTAACGAATACTTTTGTTTCAATTTTAGTTTTAGGTTTTCGATACTCACATTGCTATTTTGTTTTGTATCCGTTCATAAACGGCGTATTATTCAACACATCAATAATAGCATCTTGAAATGATTCCATAAACTGTTTTTCCCTAATAAAAGTAAAGTTTGTTGTCGAAGTTGATCATTGTTATTAACTTTACCATATAGGTAAAGATAGGAGTGCAGCAATATGAAGCTTATAGATACGGTAAAATTGGCAAACAGACGACTGGTAATGCCCCTTATGGGGTATCCGGGCATCCAGTTAAACCATACGAGCATCAAACAGAATGAGTTCAACTGGGGGGTGCATTTTTGGAGTGTTTCTACTCTGGTGCGGGCATTCAAACCGGACGGCGTATTCTTCTTTATGGACCTTTCGGTAGAAGCGAGTTCTCTCGGGCTGCCGGTACGGTTTCCCCTGTTTGAATCCCCTACCGTAGAACAACACATGGTGCATGAATTAAACGATCTCAATCAGTTTCTCTCCTGCGATCCGCTTAGGGACGGCAGAGTGGTTTCTTATATCGAAACAATGAAACTCATGAAAGCCGGTCTTCCCGGAAATGTTATGAAGGGAGCATATGTGACCGGCCCATTCACTTTGGCGGGTTTAATGATGGGCGCTAATGATATTGCCATGAAAACAATCATGGACGAACAGCTGGTCAACGGTGTTCTCGAGATGGCCACCTCAACGATCATTAGATACGCACGGGCATTAGAAGCGGCGGGTGCAGACACAGTGGCAGTGCTCGAACCGACAGCAGTCATGCTCTCGCCGGACGCTTTCAAGCGGTTCTCAGCAGATTTTATCTCCCGGATTGTAGACGAACTGAATATTCCGACAATTCTTCACATCTGCGGCCAGGCCGATCATCTTATACCGAATATGGTAGAAACAGGTGCACAGGGGTTGAGCCTCGATTCGGATATCGATGTGGAAACTGCCCTTCCTCAACTACCGGAAGAGGTGGTATTTATCGGTAATGTCGATCCCGTACTTACAGTGAGAAATGAAACACCGGAAAAAATTAGAAAAACAGTCCACGCGACCTTGGATAAAGCGGAAGGGTATCCCAATTTTATACTCTCCACCGGATGCGATCTGCCTGCAGACACACCGTTAAAAAACATCCACGCATTTATGGATGCTGCAAACGAGTGGAACCATCAGCATTACGATTTTGAGTAACTCAGCGGTTGTGCGAAATATAATCACGGACAGCATCACCGTGTCTGAATGCTAAGGAGAGTTCTTCAACGCTGTCCGGTCTGAACCATCGGAGTTCCTTGACTTCTTCTTCCTGACGTTTGAGCTTTCCGGCAGCAGTAACTGCAAAAACCAGGGCGACCGCATGCCATGTGAGCTCCGGATAGTACTCGTTATAAAAATTGAAAAAACGGTAGTTCTCGACAGTAAGGCCGGTCTCTTCGGCCACCTCCCGGCACACCGCTTCTTCAGGCGTCTCTGCGAACTCGATATGACCTCCCGGGATGCACCAGTAGTCTTTAAACGGTTCGTGGTTACGGAGGGCGAGAAGGATTTCATCTTTCCGGGTTATAATCGCGCCCACAGTCGCTTTTACCGTTATTCGTTTACTCATGCCCGTTCTCCTCTCCCTTTTACCTGCACATCATCGAGTTTAAACCGTAGTCTCAAGACACCGTCTGAAAAATCGGCTGAGGTAATGTAAAATCTGCCGATATCCGAGGTGTTTGCGACATGTTCGCCGATGCAGGGAACTGAATCGTAATCACCCACCGAGACGATCCGTATCGTCTCTCCGGCATTTTCGGGGACTTTTTCCATACTGTAGATCCGTTCCGCCTCATTCCGCCCGATATTTTTTACCGACACCGGCAGATCGGCTTGAATAACGTCATTAACCTGCTGCTCGATACCTCGTATCTCCTCGTCGCAGAGCAAGTGGTCAAATCGATAATCGCACTTTGATTTCTTCTTCTCGATGTGGGCCCGGAACGATCGACCTGTCTCAAAGAGCCTGTTCATGGTCTGATTGAGTATATGTTCTGCGGTGTGCATTCTCGGATCGTGGTGTTTACTCATCTCCTCAATCGATGCTCCGGGAAGCGACCAGATTGATTCCGGTCCCTTCTATATTTTCGATGATCGGGTCTCCCAATTTGACAGGCGGCGATATTGTCATTGTGTAGAGTTTGTTGAGAAGGACATGTATGTGCTCTTTAGGGAGTGCAGTATCAGTTTTGACCGGTAGTCTGCGCACCTGTGCTGAATCAACCTCTACCGTTGCCGTTACCACCCGTTTCGGGGCCAAAAGTTCTTCTCTCCCGTACTGCTCACCCCGTTTGCACTTATTGCCCGTTACATGGATTTCTTCGTTGTCATCGAGGGCCACGGTCAAATGGCAGCCGATCGGACACGATATACAGATCATCTCTTTGTTTTCCATTATTGGACACTGACCTCCATCACATTATCTTTTAACTCCGTTGCTCCGGCCAAATCTTCTTTTTTTAATGTAAGGCTTATCATCTCCGAAGGCTGCACATGGGTTAATTTTTTCTTTTTTATCTCTTCCCCGTCGAGTTTGACCACCAATTCTGCTTTGTTCTTTACGATGAGGGAGCGCATATAAAACCTGTTGTTCATCGAGGGTGAGAATTGATTAGGGATTACATATTTCACATTCGCACCGGTTGCAATTTTATACTGCGGCTGTGCAAGACCTTCTTTTAGATAGCGGCTTACAAACTGCCCGCACCGGACCGATTCTTCGGTAACGAAATCTACTAGATCGTGCACGTGCAGTACATTACCACAGGCAAAAATACCGTCGACCGAAGTCATCAGATGAGCATCGACAAATGCACCGTTTGTTTCCGGATTCATAGCAATGCCGAACTTTTTAGAAATCTCGTTGTCCGGAATCAACCCCACCGAAAGCAGCAATGTGTCACAATCGATGGAGAAACTGTCATCATCCTGATACTGTCCCTCTTCTAAAGGAGTGACTTTTACTCCTTCGACCCTGTCCCGACCGTAGATCTCGGTGACCACATGTGAAAGATAGAGGGGAATGCCGAAATCGTTTAGACACTGCACAATATTTCTCGTTAATCCGGAGGGGTACGGCTGGATCTCGATAACCGCCGCCACTTCCGCTCCAACCCAGGTCAACCGCCGGGCCATAATCAGCCCGATATCACCGGAGCCGATGATGACTGCCCGCTTTCCTGGAATATATCCTTCGATATTGATAAGCCGTTGTGCAAGACCCGCGGTGAACACTCCCGCCGGCCGGGTCCCCGGTATACCGATATTACCGCGGTTGCGTTCTCTGCAGCCCATAGCCAATACTACCGCTCTACAGTGTATGGTTATCACACCGTAATGCCGGGAGAAGGCGTAGATCGTCTTTTCCTCTTCGCCTTCGTCGGAAACGTCGAGTGCGGTAGTGTTGAGATAAATATCGACCATTCGAGAATCTTCAACATAACCTATAAACCGTTCGGCATACTCCGGTCCGGTAAGTTCTTCCTTAAAATACTGCAGACCGAACCCGTTGTGAATACACTGCTGGAGAATACCTCCAAGCTCGTGTTCTCGTTCTAAGACGGCAACCGAAAGACCGTTGTCTGCTATTTCGTTGGCCGCAGCCATTCCTGCGGACCCGCCTCCTAACACCACTGCATCGTATCGTTTTTCCGTCATGATTCCGCCCCTACCGTATATTCTCCGATTTGCGAAGGCAATAGGTAACTGCCGCCTCCGCGCTTGGTTATCTCATGGATGGGCATTCCCGTCTCCCGTTCAATGATTTTTAAAATTTTGTAAGTACAAAACCCGCCCTGGCAACGGCCCATCTGTGCCCGGGTGTAAAACTTGATACCGTCTAAGGTCGTATGTCCCCGTCGAATGGCTGCTACGATTTCCGCCTCCGATACCGACTCACATCTGCAGACGATCTCCCCGTAGGCGGGGTTTTCTTTAATAAGGCCGTCCGCATCGTAGGGAGAAACCTGTCGGATCCTCGGCACATCGTCGATAAACGGATCGTAATCGGTTTTTTCCACCAGCTTGACTCCTGTTTTTTTCAAGAGGTCTTTTACATACTCGGCTATAGCGGGAGCTGCTGTAAGCCCGGGGGACTGGATTCCGGCCACCTGAATAAGCCGTGGCTCTTTCTCGGATACAGCGATGTAGAAGTCTCCTCCCTCCACGGCAGGCCGCAATCCTGCAAATGAGGTGATGATGTCCCGCTCCGAAATTGCGGGGACCAGCCTCCGGGCCGAGGCAAAGATACGTTCGAAGTTTTCTTTACTCGTAGAAAGATCGGTTTTGTCCTCCTGGTCATCTGCTGTGGGACCGATCATACTAGTACCCTCTACTGTGGGGATGACGAGCATACCTTTGGAGACCCTGCTCGGCACCGGAAAAATTACCTTCCCGGTCAGTCCGGCCGAGTTTCGGTCCAAGAGGAACTCCTCACCTTTCCGTGGAGTGATAGTGAACTTTTCCGCACCGAACAGCGCAGAGACCTCATCTGCGTAAAGCCCTGCCGCATTGACAACAGAGGACGCTTCGATCGAATCGCCCTGTTCGGAGTTAATGATAAATCCGTCTCCGAGTTTATCCACACTGCGTACAGTGAACTCCGTCTCCAGTTTCACGCCGTTCTTCTGTGCAGACTCGATAAGTGAAAATACCAACCGATACGGTTCGATTACACCGCCGGAAGGGGCGTGGAGCCCGCCGACAGCATCCTTGTTCAGTTTCGGTTCGAGGGCAAGAACACGGTCACGAGAACACAGCTCTATACCGATTGCCTGGTTTTCAACGCCTTGAGCGTAGAGCTGCTCGATTGTTTTCATCTCCTCTACGGAAAATGCCACCACGAGAATCCCGCACCGTTTAAACGGAAAATGCAGTTCCTTCTGCAGTCGGTCGTACATAATATTCCCGTCAATTTCCAGCCGCGCTTTGAGCTTTTTCGGGCTGTGGTGAAATCCGCCGTGAATAATACCGGAATTGGCTTTAGAGACCCCGAAAGAAACGTCACTTTCCTTTTCTAAGAGAATAACGGAGAGATCATAAGCGGAAAGCCTGCGGGCTATACTTGCTCCCGCTACTCCCGCACCGATAATCGCTACATCGTATTTGTTGTCTTTCATACATCCCCTTCTTTTTCGACCCAATCAAAACTGCGCGTGACCGCTTTTTGCCACAGCCTGTACCGGTTCTCGCGCTCTTTTTTCTCCATTCCCGGATTCCACCGTTTGTTTTCCTTCCAGAGGGAGGTCAACTCTTCTGTGCTCTTCCAAAATCCGACGGAAAGACCCGCTGCAAATGCCGCACCGAGGGCGGTGGTCTCCGTTATTTCCGGGCGGATAACCGGTACTTCGAGCATATCTGCCTGAAACTGCATCAGGAGCTCATTTTTTACCATCCCTCCGTCGGCTTTGAGCGAAGCTATTTCAATCTCCGCGTCCTTCCGCATGGAATCAAAAATTTCTAATGTTTGAAAGGCGGTCGCTTCCAATACTGCACGGGCGAGATGGCCTTTATTGGCATAACCGGACAATCCCACGATTACACCGCGTGCATCTCCGCGCCAATAGGGGGCGAAAAGCCCTGAAAAAGCGGGCACAAAATAGAGACCTCCGGAATCTTCGACCGATCTTGCCATCTCCTCAATGTGGGAGGACTCTTCAATAAGTCCGAGATTGTCACGGAACCACTGCACCAGTGCTCCCGCTACTGCAACCGAACCTTCTAGAGCGTACAGCGCAGGTAGGTCCCCCCGCCGGTAAGCAACAGTGGTAATAAGACCGTGTTCGGAGAGGACCGGTTTTTCTCCGATATTGACCAGGAGAAAACAGCCGGTGCCGTAGGTGTTTTTGGAGCTGCCCGGTTCGAAACAGGCCTGCCCGAAGAGGGCCGCCTGCTGATCACCGAGGATCCCTGCCACCGGCACTTCCGCTTTAAACGGGCCGTCCGCCGCCGTTACTCCGTACGGCCCTGCAGGACTCGAAGAGACAATCTCCGGGAGCATCTGCCGGGGGACGCCGAAGACACGCAGCATGTCTTCATCCCACTGGAGAGTTTCTAAATCCATGAGCATGGTCCGGGAGGCGTTGGTAACATCGGTTATATGCCTGCCGGTAAACCTCCAAAGAAGCCAGCTGTCGATAGTACCGAAGAGGGCCTCTCCCCGTTCGGCAGCGTCCCGTACCCCGTCGATATTTTCCAGTATCCACTGTATTTTAGAACCTGAAAAATAGGCGGAGAGGGGAAGGCCCACTTTTGAACGAAACCGATCAGCGCCTCCCTCTTCTGCAAGCCGTGAGATGATCCCCGAAGTCCTGGTGTCCTGCCATACCAGTGCATTGCAGAACGGTCTGCCGCTGTGTTTCTCCCATACGACCGTCGTCTCCCGCTGATTGGTAATCCCTAACGCTGCCACCGCATCTCCTGTGATGCCGACATTAGTCAAGGTCTCTTCTATTACTCTGCAACTGTTTTCCCAGATTTCCATGGGATCGTGTTCGACCCAACCCGGCTTGGGATAGTACTGTTTATGTTCGACCTGACGGGAGCCCACCTCGTTTCCCTGTTTATCGAACAGAATAAATCTGGTGCTGGTCGTCCCTTGGTCTAACGCTCCGATATACTGCTTACTGCTTTTATCCATAGCCACTTTCTCAGACCTTGCCGACAAGCGGTTGGACATCAACCGGAAGCCGGGTCAGCTCCTCGACATCCGTTCCGCTTTTTCCAAGCGTTTTTTCAACTAAAAGATAATCCATGCCGGGGATAACGACATCGTTCCAGCTGCTCCCGATACCCCGGACGGCAACATCCAGCATCATTACGATCCGGTTTCCAAGCGGTTTTTCGGAGCTTAGGGTGATGGCCCCAAAAAACTCCTGACACTCGGTGTATCCCGAATTGTGGGTACCAGTGTACGGTTTCTGCCGAGGGAGGTCAACGGAAATCCCGAACCGTTCGTTTACATCGGGCTCCCGTTTTTTAAAATAATCGATCAGTGACTGTTCCTGGGCCCTCGCCGGTGTGTTCCCGCTCGCTACCTCCCGGAATGCATCGAGCCCTGTCTGATACGCCTCATGAATAAAATCGAACCAGAACCGCTGGTCATCCGTAAGCTTTGCGGGGCTGTCTACCGCTACTACGGAGACCCGCTCGCAGGCGTTGAGTCCGTCCCGTTTCGGGGCCACTCCGACGTGCACATAATCGCCCTCCCCGATCTGCCGGTTCAGCGCTTTCCCGATAAGGCTGCGGTTGGCCTCTCCGGATGTTACCATGATGTCCACTCCATGCTCCTCTACGCCGAGTTCACCGGCAATGGCATATCCCCACGCCGCCACCTGGGTTTCGAGCATACCGGGTTTGAGTATCCCGAGCATTCCTTCGATCATCACATCCGCTATAGCAGCCGCCTCTCGGGTACAGTGCATCTCCTCATCCGACTTTTCGTACTTAACGCGTTGATACAGTTCCTGTGCATCGACAATGGCCTCTTCACTGCCGAGGTAGTCACGGAAAAACTCATACAGACCGACCGGAAATACCGCCCGGGGGGTGAGGAGGCCAATCCTCTTCGGTGTCTTACCCGCGGCCTGCTCAATTACATCCTCTACCCGTTCCGCATCCACCGGATAATCCTCATCGGCAAGCTTGAGCATCTCGACTTTATGAACATGGGCGCCCGCACGCGGTGATAACTGTTCGGCCACATATCCGCCTTCGAGTCCCGCTAACAAGTGAAACCCGTTCGGCCCGATTACCCCTGCTACCGGTTCTACGGTTATATTGGTATTACCACCCAAATAAGGGACATCACCGTTGTAATGTTCGTCCGAATAGACGATACCGCAGTCGAGTCCGGCATTCTGCAGTGCTTCCGCTACTGCCTTGTGCCTGCGGGCGAACTCCTCTTTCCCGATTCTATACGTTTTGTCGATTTCCGGGGCCCGATTTAGTATAGTAGCGATAAAACTCGCCTCTTTTTCCCATTGATCAATTCTTCCCATATGATTTGCTCCTTTTTTCTGATAAACCTATGCAGATACCTATGGGCCCATTGTAGAGAAAATTCCAAAAATAATCGAGCTATCCTTTCCTTTGGATATATTTATTATTATGTTTAGAAAAACAAGGAGGTAAACTGTGCAAATTTCTGAAAATACAGTAGTAAGTTTTGATTATACGCTAAAAAATGACGACGGACAAATATTAGACTCATCTGAAGAACGTGACCCATTGACATTTATCCACGGGACCGGGGCCATTATACCCGGACTGGAACAGGCGTTAGACGGACGAAAAGAGGGAGAATCATTTTCACTCTCTCTCAAACCTGACCAAGCATACGGTGAATATAACGAAAATCTTATTTTTGAAGTCCCTAAAACCCAGTTTCAAGACACCACTTCTATAGCCGTAGGCACACAGGTCCAGGCCCAGATGCAGGACGGCAGCAAACAGGTGCTGATGATAAAAGAAGTCGGGGACGAGAATGTCACTTTGGATGCAAACCATCCCTTAGCAGGAGAAAACCTGCATTTCGACATCGAAGTAAAAGAAGTGCGCGAAGCGTCTTCGGAAGAACTCGACCAAAATACAGACGAAGAAGAGTAAGGTCCTGTCCGCGAACTGTTTGGTGACGGCCTACACTTCGATCATGGCACCAGCTTACAGCAGGATCGAGGCAACTTTCAATATCCCCTCCGCAATTTGATCGCATTCATTTTCGGTAAGCTGGGGCGGAATGTCCAGATGCACCGAACTTTCCAAGTACTTCGTCGTATTCGGACAGGCACCGTCTTTGTACTCCGGTGCGGGAGCACACAAATCACAGTTAAAGGGGCACCCTTTCTTGGTAGGCATCATTTTCTTCTTGAGGATTTCCCAGTGCTGATACATGTGCCAGTCCGGGATTCCTTTGTTGTAGATACCTGCTGCCTCGATTCCCTCACTGTTTAGAGCTTCCACAAACTCCTCGACCTTTCCCGGGTCATTGAGCATCATGATAAGGCAGACCGCGGCATCACCTGCTTCGTCATTGACTTCTTGAAAATCGATACCGGGGATCTCTTTTATCTTGCCCATAATCCTCGACTTGTTCGTTTTCATCCTGCCGACAATCGTATCGAGTTTGCGGAATTGAGCAAGGGCGACCGCACCGGTTAGTTCACTCATACGAAAGTTTACTCCGAAAAAGATCTCTCCTGAAAACTCGGGAGGTGCAAACCGGTCTTTCCGCCAGCAGGCGGCAACATCGTGATACGCCTGTGCACGGGTGTAGAGCAGATCGTCATCGGTTGTAATAATTCCCCCCTCTCCGGAGGTGATGATCTTGTGGTACTGAAGGGAAAAACAGCCGACATCGCCG
The DNA here is from genome assembly GCA_964594055.1 of uncultured Spirochaetales bacterium. Classification (GTDB taxonomy): domain Bacteria; phylum Spirochaetota; class Spirochaetia; order SPDA01; family CAZJBZ01; genus CAZKZZ01. Next base: position 8,178 of record CAZQKT010000049.1, on the reverse strand, counting down.
AAAGAGCCGAGTTTCTTTCCTTTGTAGCTTCCCCCATTTGCCTGGGCAACATCCTCGACGACTTTGAGGTTGTGCTCACGGGCTATGGCCATGATCTCATCCATCTTGGCAGGCATTCCCCGCATATGGACAACCACGACCGCCTTGGTCCGCTTGGTGATCTTCGCCTTGAAATCTTCAGGGTCCAAGGTGAGGGATTTATCCACCTCGGCTACAATAGGAACCCCTTTCGCGGCGACCACTGCCGCTACGGAAGCAAAAAAGGTGTAGGCAGGCACGATTACCTCATCTCCCGGTTCCACCCCCACGGCCACCAAGCCGGTAATGAGGGCCGAGGTGCAGGAGTTTACTGCGAGGCAGTGCTTTACCCCGACATAGGTTGCGTACTCCTTTTCCAATTTCGCCACCTTCGAAGGCATCTCTTTCGGCCCGTAATAGCGGAACAGGTACTGTGAATCGAGGACTTCGTTTACCTCTTTTTTCTCCTCTGCTCCGATTTCCAATCCGCCCGGGAACATGGGCGGAGTTTCGGTTGTTTTTGCTTTCGGTCCGCCGTTAACGGCCAAATCGTTTTTTGTATAATTCATACCATAACTCCTAATCTGTATTTGTTATCCCTTCACCGCACCGGCGATGAGTCCGCCGATCAAATATTTGCTCAAAAATGTAAATATAATAATTACCGGAATGGTGGTGACCACTGAGGCCGCCATCATCTCCCCCCACTTGACTGAGAACTGCCCCACGAACGACTGAATCATCCCCACCGGGAGGGTACGCATCACATTATCATCCATAATGGTAAGGGCTATGATAAACTCGTCCCAAGCCATAATGAATGCAATAATGGCCGTTGCGGTCAATCCGGGGGCAACATTGGGGATGATGACCCGAAACATCGCCTGGAACTTGGTACAGCCGTCCACCTTTGCCGCTTCATCCAGCTCTCGTGGAATGGTGTCGAAATAACCCTTGAGCATCCAGATAGAAAAAGGAAGGGTGAGCATCAAATAGGGCAGAATAAGCCCCGGATAGGTACTCAAAAGCCGTATCTTCATAAAAGTCCGGTAGAGCGGGATGAGAATCAGAACCTGAGGAAGCATCTGGGAGACGAGGACGAAGTAGATGAGCTTCCGCTTTCCCCGAAACGGCACCCGGGAGAACGCGTACGCCGCCGGGGTAGCGAGAGCGAGGGTCGTAAGTACTGTAAAAATCGAGACCACGACACTATTTTTAAAGTAGACTAAGAACGGGATTGCGGAAGCCATCGTCCCGAACAGTACAGACGTATAATTTTCGAAAGTAAAATCAACAGGAATGAACGTCGGCGGAACACGGAATATCTCCGGCTGGAACTTAAACGAAGTGCTGATCATCCAGTAAAGGGGAAGCAGATAGAGGAGAAGGACCACAATAATTGCAGTTACCTGGACCGCCCGGCCTGTCTTTTTTAGGAACAACGCCTTGGTTACTACTCCCATAGTTACACCTCCCTCTTCCCGATAAAACGAACGTAGATAATGCTGAATCCTAAGAGGAATACCAGCCAAAATACACCCATCGTCGAGGCGTACCCCATATTAAGGCCCCCCATAAACGAGACCCTGTAGATGAGGATCGGCAATGTTGTCGTTACATTGATCGGCCCCCCTTTGGTTGTTGCCCAGATAATGGTCAGATATTGAAACTGCCAGATGAACTCGAGAATCGTGGCCAGAGTGATGATCTCACGCATGTTAGGAAGCGTAACGTGACGGAAACGCTGAAACGCCCCGGCACCGTCAATTTTTGCCGCTTCGACCTCTTCCCGGGGGATGGTCTGCAGCCCCGCATAGAGGATGACGAACATGAACGGGAGCATTTTCCACACCGTCGCTGCAATGACAGTGGGCATCGCCAGATCGGGGTCCTTGAGCCACGGGACGAACTCTGTAATGATCCCCATCTCTTTGAGCACGACGTTGATAATACCGTGAAAGTGATCGAAGAAGAGAAACTTGGCAATAAAAGCGACCACTACGGAGGGAATAATCCAGGGGACGAAAAAAAGGCTGTTTATAAAATTCTTAAAAGAGAATTTAGTGTTTACGAGCAGGGCCAGAGCGAATCCGAGAATGAACTCCACCAAGACAGTCCCACCGACATATACGATCGTATTCCGGAACGCATTCCAGAACTGCTCGCTGGTAAACATTCTTATGTAGTTTTCCAACCCGATAAACCGCATCCCCTGCGCTTCTACGAGGTAGAGTCTGAAAAAACTGGTATAAATAGCGTTTAAAAGCGGATAGACAATGACGAATCCGATTGCAATAACTGCGGGAAGAATAAGAATGGTTGCAAACATTCTGTCACTGACATCTTTTCTGCTTATCGTGCTCTTTTGGCTGTCCAATGCATTCCTGTTCATAACGTTTCCTATATACAGTATCGATCTCGCCGCGAACGGGCCGAGGGTTTATATTCCGTTGTGACATGCGGCGTTAAAAAACCGGGAGGCTGTAACCCTTATGGAATTGCACCATAAGGTAGTGCGCTCCTCCCGGTATTCATTTGGTATTATTGGGCAATAATGTCTTTGATTTGTTCGTTGAGCTTGTTGAGCTCGGCACCTACTTCCGCTTCGCCGAGGAGTATCTTCTGGATCCCTTCCATAAAAGCAATTTCAATTTCATACTTCTTGGACGAACCCCATACGTTCGGATTACGCAGCCGCGACATCTGGTCGAGAAACGTTTTTGCATACGGAGAATCAAAAGCAGGATCGTCGTACTGCGATTCCACTACCGGCATTAAACCGGTCCGTTTAAAGTACTCTTTTGTCGTCGTCTCATCGGTGGTGATGAACTTCATCAAGTCCCATGCCAGGTCTTTATGTTCGGACTGCTCGGACATGCAGAGCAGATGGGAGGCGGGCTGAACATCTCCCGGCCAGGATGCTGTTGCCCATTCATCTCTGGACATCCCTTCACCGTCGAGCACACCTGCTATCCAGGGGCCTTCGAAGAAATAAGCCACTCTGTCCTGGGCAAACAGCGTACGCAGGTTCCGTACTTCCTCTCCAAAGGGAATAACCCCCCGGTCGACCATGTCCTTGACCATAGTCACGGTTTGTACGACTTCAGGTGAGTTCACGACCGGCTCTCCCCGATCGTTTAAGATATCTCCGCCGTTGGCCCAGAGAAGGATATGAAACGTATCTGCCGAGTACTCATCCACACCGAGCATGAGCCCGAGACCGAACACATCACGGCCAACCCGGGAGGCCTTCTCCACTTTATCGATGAAATCTCCAAACGATGTCGGCTGTCCGCTTACCCCTGCCTTATCGAGAATTCCTTTGTTATAGACCAATACCCAGGGGTTCGGGTTCCACACCAGACCGGCCATCTTACCGTCCATCATGCCTCCCTGATAGGCGCCGACCAATTTGTTCTTGAAGCTCGAATCCATGTATTGGTTCAAGTCGACAACACCGCCCGGCATATTGGCAAATTTTCCCAGCCAGAGAGATTCGATGGTAAACACATCCGGTGCATTTCCGCCCTGGATCTGGAGAGTGATCTTACTCGGCGTATCTTCCCAACCGAGAGGGACGATCTCCACATTTACTCCGGGATTCTGCTCTTCCCATGCAGCAATCCGTTCGGGAAGCCACACTTCTCCTCCGGACTCTTCCGCCACCATCCAGCTGGCAAACTGAAGGGTAACTCCTTCTTCTTTCTCCGGCTGAGCACCTGCGAACAGGGACCCTGCAGTGAGGAGAAAAAAAGCTGCAAGTACTAAGAATAAACTCTTTTTAACCATAACGGTCCTCCTTGTTGATTTTCAGCATTTAGGCCTGATTTGTGTTTATAAATTAAGAATATAGCAACCTAAAAGCTTTTATTAAATTATCCTAACCTTAAATAGCGAAATTGTCAACAATTTTTTGCCGTTTTAGGCCCACTTTAGTTTTAAATAGGTAGAAAAATTGCAAAAAACCGTGTATACTATCACTGAAATTCATATTGTGGAGCGTACGGTATCACCCATACTGGATTCAGTCATATCGATAACGCGGAACGGAACCGAAATGTCATTCTCAACGTCATCAGGGACACGGGACCGGTTTCCCGCAAGGACATCTCCGATACCTCTAATTTGAGTATTACCACAGTCAAACGGTTGGTAGACGAACTGCTTACAGACGGCATCATTAGCGAAACGGAAGAAAAGCAGGAAACGGTAAAGCGGGGGCGAAAGGCCCAAACGCTTACCCTCAATGCGGCATACGGGTATACGATCGGGATAAATATCGAGCCGCACCTCGTGCATATCAGTGCTCTCGATCTGACCGGCAGTATTCTCTTAGAAAAAACCCATTATCTCGAAGAATTAGACAGAGAAATAATCACCTCTACGATGTTCGAGAGTACTCGGGCCGTAAGAGATCGACTTACCGGAGAGGGAAGAAAAAACCTCGTAGGAATCGGTGTAGGAATAGCGGGCCTCATCGATTCAGTGAAAGGGACCGTGCTCTACTGTCCTAATCTCCCCGGTTGGGAGAACGTTCCTTTAGGGAACATCGTGCGGGAGAAGACCGGATCGGAAGCGATCATCGACGACGGGGTCCGCTGTATGGTGCTCGCAGAAAAGCGCTACGGGAATGAGAAGAGCAAAGATTCCGTGCTCCTCGTCTATTTTGGCCGCGGTGTAGGAGCAGGGATCATCCTCGATAACCGGCTCTATCGAGGCAGCAACGGTATCGCCGGCGAGTTCGGCCATATCACGATCAAAGAGAGCGGGCCTCTCTGCAACTGCGGCAACCGGGGCTGTTTAGAAGCACTTACCTCAAGAGAGGCGATTTTGTCCGAGGTAAACGAAAAGATTAGAGCTAATGTGTATACAACTTTAAAAAACCTGCCCGTCTTTAGGGCGGACCCCAACGGCCTTACCCTCTCTGATATTGCAGATGCTGCAGCACGTGGAGATAAACTGTCCACTATGATAATCCATGAGGTCGGGGAATATATCGGGACCGGTATCGCCGATTTGATCAACGTACTCGACCCGGGGCTGGTCATCCTAAGTGGTGATGTTATCCACAGTTTCGGCCCCACCCTTCTCGAAAGCATCAACAGGACCGTAACACTGCGGGGGATCCATTCGATCACACAGCGGACCCGCATCGCCGCGAGCAGCCTCCCTGAAAACTGTGCCTCACGCGGTGCCGCGACTCTCATCCTGGAACGGTTTTTCGAAAACAGCATTCTCAATCTCTGATTCTTCTTTTGCAACTCTTTGTGATTTTACTTATAATGCAGGATAGACGGTGTGCGCAAAGCAGACGCACTGCCGAAACAATCAACAACTTAAAGGAGAGTATATATGAAACCGGTAAAATGGGGTGTAATAAGTGTCTCGTATCACTATCAGCTGAGGCTTTCCATACCAATTGCAAACACACCTACGGTGGATATGACCGCCATCGCTTCCCGCAGCAAAGAAAAGGCACAGCGGGCAGCAGACATGTTCTGTATTCCTAAGGCGTACGGCTCTTATGAAGAGCTTCTAAGAGATGATGAGATCGAGGCGGTCTACATTCCACTCCCTAACCATCTCCACACCGAATGGGTAAAAAAGGCCGCGGATGCGGGAAAACACATCCTCTGTGAAAAACCGTTCGGCATGGACGCTGAGGAGGTCCGGGATGCAATCGATTATGCGAAAGGGAAAGGGGTCCTGGTAATGGAAGCGTTCATGTATCGGTTCCACTCCCAGTGGCAGCGGATACGGGACCTCGTCGCGGTAGGGGAAATCGGGGGACTGCAGTCGATCCACAGTTTCTTCGCTTACAACCTTACCGACCCGGACAATATCCGGAACAAACTCGAAGCGGGCGGGGGTGCACTGCGAGACATCGGGGTGTATACGGTTTCCTCGGCACGGTTCATCATAGGTCGGGAGCCCCGGCGGGTGATAAGCCTAGTCGACCGTGATTCCCGGTTCGGCACGGACACATTGGTCTCCGCCATACTCGATTACGACTATGTGCGATCGGTTTTTACCGTTGGCACCCTTACCCATCCCTACCAGCGGATGGACATTCATGGTTCGGGCGGGTATGCCACTGTACACGTACCGTTTAACATGTTCCCGGATGTACCGGCTCAGGTGACGATCGTAAACGGCATCGGCACTCGGGAGCTGTTTCTCGGGCCGGAGGACCAGTACGCTCTCCAGTTCGACGCCTTCTCCCGTGCTGTGAGAAACGGCGGGCCCGAACCGACACCGCCGGAGGACGCGGTGGCCAACCAGAAGGTAATCGATGCTCTGTTCCGCTCCGAGAAGTCGGGCAATTGGGAGGATGTGTAGGGATATCCCTACTTCTCGTCGAGCTCCTTTATCATCCTGTTGTGGTTACGCCAGGTGATAAAAAAGAAAAACGCAATCACCGGGACGAGGAGAATCGCTAAAAGGTCCCCCTGAAACAGATGGAACAGCCAGAACCGGATGTGGTGCCCGCCGTCGGTGAAAGCGGTGATCAACCCCTCATAGGTAATTTCAGCTGTCGTGGTCTGGGCGGAGAGCCGGGTATACAGCGGTGCTAAACTCGTTGAGATGTAGAGGAATCCGATAACCACCGGAATCCCTGCAATGACCCCCCGAAACACATTTCCGCCCATGGCAAGGACTACCAGGGACATCACCGGCATGAGATTGGCCAGATCTCCCAACGGGATCATTTTGATACCGGGGAGAACAAACGCGAGCAGGATTGAAATGGGCATGAGGATGAGGCCTGTTACCAGGACCGATTTATTTTTCATGAGAATACCTGCGTCCATGCCGAAGTAGAACTCGGTTTTTTGCGGAAATATCTTGGTAATGGAAGCTTTAAGACTCAACGAGAACGCCTGCATCCCGTCCCCGATAAGGGAGGCGCAGTGGGGGAGGATGAACATGACCGCTGCTATCTGGACCGAAATCTCTAAGAGTTTCTTGACACTGTACCCGGCCAATATGCCGAAGAGCACACCGATGGCTACCCCTATGAACATGGGATCACTTAAAAGAGCGAGTTTGTTCTGCTTCTCATTCTCCACAATGGCACCGGGATTGTAGTTTATTTTCCTCACCCCGGGGATAGCATTGAAAAACTTCTCCGAGGCGACCCCCCAGGGGAGCAGGCCGCTCGCAGAGATGGTGGTAATGCTTATTCCTTTGAGGTCCGAATATTTCGCAACGATTGGTCCGCCCCAGTCGGAGAGCTTTAAGGTCATGATAGTGATGAGGACGGTGGCACTGATTGCTAAGACGAAATTACCCGTGACCTGCTGGATGAGCGCCCCAATAAGAGCGAAGTGCCAGTAGTTCCACACATCGATGTCGATGGTTTTAGTAAGGTTTAAGGCGAGCATGGCGATGTTAAGTACCAAAACCAGGGGAATAGAGAGCGGGGCTATAATGGAAGCCCAGGTGATAGCTGCCAGCGGCGGCCAGCCCACATCGAGTATGGGATAGTCGATCCCCCGGGTCTCGATAATCGAGGTGATGGCAGGACCGATGACCGAGACAAAAAAGTTGAAGATGATGAACACCCCGGCAAATCCTACCGCTACTTTTAGAGACGAGACGAACGCGTAGCCGATGTTCATCCTGATGATGAGCCCAAGCACAAAAATGACGATAGGGAGCATCACATACGCTTTGAAACTAAAGAAATAGTCGATCGCCGCTTTAAACGCTTCCATTATTAGCGCCTCCGTTTGGTTACATCTGCTCGATAAAAGGTTTTATTCTCGAGAACACCAATGATGACACAAACGGTAGGATTGTGACAAGGGATTTAGCACCATAAATTGCTCAATTGGTGATGCCGCACGACGAAACGACTCTGCTTTAGTTTTTACAGATTATTGACTAAGTCATAAACTTAGTTTATTATTAATAGTATGATTGTTAACATTCACCAGGCAAAAACCCATTTGCCCCGGCTGATAAAGCAGGCTTTCGCCGGAGAAGAAGTCATTATTGCCAGAAACGGAAAACCACTGCTTAAACTCGTTCCCCTTCGGGAACCGCAGGGAGAGCGGACCCCCGGACTCTCCCGGGGGCAGGCCGTATATAACGATGGTTTTGCCGCTCCCCCACCCGATGAAATTATAAACCAGTTCGAAAAATGAGCTCTATTTC
>CAZQKT010000048.1:7693-23103 GCA_964594055.1 uncultured Spirochaetales bacterium | reverse complement strand
ACGGAGATGGGATCACGTCGACAGGGAAGAATTTTGGCTCTCCAGTCGCTCTACTGTTGGGAAATGACCGGAGAGCCGATTGAATCACTGCTACAGTTTTCCTGGATAGACCCTGAGCGTAAAGAGAAGCTCGCCGAAGATACTGTAGTGTTTGCACGTCTCCTCATCCAGGGCACCCTCGAAAATATTGACGATATAGACTCGTCCATCCAAGCACGGCTCGAGCATTGGGACATTTCCAGGCTTTCTAAAGTCGATCTCGCCATTTTACGAATGAGTACTTACGCATTATTCTACCAGGATGACATCCCAAAATCCGTCACTATCGATGAAGCTGTTGACATTTCTAAAAAATACGGAAACAGTGATTCGTATCGATTTATCAACGGGGTCCTCGACGGTATGCATACGGAATAAAAAATGGGACTTTTCAAGAATCGCCGAATTTTTCTCATACTTCTTATCGTAATTATTATCACCGGCGGAGGAGTAGGCGGATACATTTTTTATCACGAAGTTCTTGCTCCTAAAAAATCCATAAATGTCGAAGAACTCCTTCTCCAAACCGATGACTATTTGCAGACCGGGTACTACTCCAACGCTGAAGATCTTTTACTGCAATTACGAGCTTTTAGCGGAGGAGCAAACTCTTGGCTGCGCGTTTTAGAAAGGGCATATACACTATCTAAAAATACAAACGACTATACAGTCCTCTACAAATTATCCCACTCTGCTACTGAAAAGATACCGGGCAGTGAAGAACTGTGGTATGTCCGTACATGTGCCGAACTAAAACTCAAGCGGTATGAGCAGGCGTATGAACATGCTACAAAATACCTCTCCTCAGAAAAATATCCCTCGCTTATTACGGAAACTTCGCTCTACTACACAGGCGAGAAACAAGAATTTGCCCCCGACCAATACAGCGGAATGCTTGCCGGTCTTTCAGATAAAAAGGTGGGAACCTTCCTCGATGCAGGGAGCATGACCGGAGATGATACGTTTATTCTGCTTGCAGCAGTTCTCGCTATGCACTACGGAGAACGTGACCGAGCACTGTCTTTGATAAAGGGAACACCGGTTACACTTTCTCCTTTAGCACACTACTTCATCGCCTACGATGCAGGAGACCTTGAATACGCGGAAAACCTCCTTCCCGAAATCCGCAACTCTGAAACGGTCGATTCGAGTGAATGGTTGATGCTGTCGGCAGATCTTGCTATGCAAAAAGAACACTTTTCGAAAGCAAAACAGATCTATGCCGAAGTTACCCAAACAGCACCTACTGAATCATGGATACCGTATCTGAACCTTGCCTGGATTGCCGAAAATCGTATAAACGAGGAGAGTTTACCCTATCTCTTAGATGCGTATACACGGTTTCCCGACAAGAAAAACGTTATTCTTCCTTTAGCATGGTATTTTACGGAGCAAAAGAATAGCGACGAGGCACTCGATAAAATTGCTCATTACAGAAGTGATAATCCTGAGGACCCCGATATTGAACTGCTCTTTATGTCCATATCCTCTACAGTGAACAATCCTGCAAAGTATAAAGCCGCTCTTTGGCAGCTGTACAACCGCTATCCTGAAAATATAAACATTGCCCAGTATCTGGGCTGGTATCTGCTCGGACTCGAAGATTTTACTGAATTAACGACACTTCTCGACCATTTCGAACAGCACATGGGGAAGATGGAATGGACAACATTTTTCCGGGCTGCGGTCCATAGTTTAAACGGAGATTACGAGAGTGCACAAACTTTGTTTACAGAAGCTCTTTCCTTTGTACCGCGCTGGGAAACACATTATAATCTCGGACTGCTTTACGTAAAACAAGGGTTTATCGATGACGGCTTGGACCAGTTTAATCAAGCTGAGGACCTTCTCATCCGCAGAAGGAGAAAAGAAGATAAACACACTCCGGATAAAAAGGAGGCGGATCTCTATATCAAGATCGCCTTTGCCCATTATCTAAACAACGACAACAGTATGGCAAAACGCAGACTCAGCTACGGATTGGAAATTGATCCCCACAATCTTGAAGGTCGACTTCTCTTAAAAAAGCTTGAAGCTGCTGAGAAAAGGTGATACTCTTTACAAACTAAACTATTTGGACGGAAGGAGCATATATGGCCAAAATATCCGAAAGTGCTAACTGCCTCATTGGAGAAGGAAGTATCTTTGAGGGTAAATTCTATGTTGACGGCTCCATTCGAATTGAAGGAAAATTTCAAGGTGATATAAAAACCGATGATCAACTCATTATAGCCCCTACCGGAAAAGTGAAAACGGATATTGAGGCGAGACGGGTAACTGTTGCCGGAACATTAATCGGTAATATCACCGCTTCAGAAGAAGTCAACCTCATCGAGACAGGAAAGGTGCTCGGCAATATTACAACTCCGAAACTTATCGTTGAAGCCGGAGTTATTACCGAAGGAAAAGTTACAATAACCTCCAATTCATCGGAGGATGTTGGCTCTATTATAAACGATTCGTTTGGCGAAGAAACTGAAAGTCTGTTTCAGTCTATCGATAAAAAACCGGCCGCCTCAAAAGAGAAAAAAGAAGTAGCAGAAGAAGAATAATTTAACAGTCCACTATGATACGCCTAAAAAACGAAGACGAGATAGGGAAAATCAGGGATGCCGGTTTCATTCTCGCCGCAACATATAAAAATTTAATCAACCTTATCGAAGAAGGTATTACTACCCGGGAGCTCGATGCTTTTGCCCGCGACTTTGTAACCAAACACAATGCGAAACCGACATTTTTAAACCATATGGGCTATCCCGCCTCTCTGTGTGTTTCCGTCAATGAGCAGGTTATTCACGGGATTCCTGGAAAATACAGATTAAAACAAGGTGATATAGTTAGTCTCGATTTCGGAGTGACCCTCGCAGGATACATAAGCGATGCCGCCTTATCCATTCCGGTGGGCACACCGTCGGAAGAAGCTTCCAAACTACTCAACGTGACAAAAGAAGCACTATATCTCGGTATAGAACAGGCAGTGACGAAAAAACGAATTAAAGATATTTCCCGGGTAGTTTATGAACACGCTACAAAACACGGATACGGCGTAGTGAGGGATTTTTGCGGACATGGAGTCGGCATTAAACTGCACGAAGAGCCGCAAATACCCAATTACGTCGGCAACGGACCGAATCCGAGAATTAAAAAAGGAATGGTGCTTGCTATCGAACCTATGATTACCACCGGAACTCATGAAATCGAAATTTTGGATGACGGCTGGACGGTCATTACGGCCGACCGCAGTTTATCCGCCCACTTCGAACACACAATAGCGATTTTTGATTCGCATACAGAAATTTTAACACCATGGGAGTAATGTATTGTATACTACAGTAAGGGGTATCGGGATATGTCTTTAAAGAAACTTTTTTATTCAAAAAAGTTCTTATACATAAATCTTGTTCTTGTCGGTATCATTATAGGCTTCTCAACCACCATGCTTGTTTTTTCTCTGCAGAACCGGAGTCTGTCCGATAATTTGGTCCACAAAACCGATACTGTGGTCTCCTCACGCACTGTTTCATCGATTGAAAACCTCAATACTATCGGAAACTCTTTCCGGGAAGTAGCAAGCCGGGTGCTGCCCGCGGTTGTCCAAGTAGATGTTATCGAAATTCAGGAACAATCATTACAACCGAAAGGAGAACGCTTCCCTTTTCTCCCCTGGAATTTCGGTCCAAACGGACCCGATGTTCCCGATGATGAACAGTTTGAGTTTCGTAATGAGGGCCTCGGCTCAGGAGTCATCGTAAAAAAAGAAAAGAATATCGTATTTGTCCTTACAAACAATCATGTAATCGGTAACGCAGATGAGGTAAAAGTGACCCTTTACGACCAGCGGGAGTTTTCCGCCGAGATCATTGGGAAAGATATTCGAAAAGATTTAGCGCTCATATCTTTTACCTCAAGAGACGGCTCTATACCTACAGCTACCTTCGGAGACTCGGACTCCGTTTCTGTGGGAGATTGGGTACTTGCAATCGGGAATCCTTTCGGCTATGAATCGACTGTGACGGCGGGGATCGTCAGTGCAATCGGACGGCGGGGGCCCATAGACAATATCAACGATTTCATCCAGACCGATGCAGCTATAAATCAAGGTAACTCGGGCGGTGCTCTCGTTAATATCAAGGGCGAACTCGTGGGAATCAATACGTGGATCACCACGCCGACCGGTGGTAATATCGGTATCGGATTTGCTATTCCTGTGAACAACGTGCGGAAAGCAATTGATGACTTCATTAAACTCGGTGAAATAGAGTACGGCTGGTTGGGTGTCAGCATCTCGGATGTTCTCCCCGAGATCGCGGAACAAATGGAGGTATCGAATAAAGAAGGAGCATTTATCTACCATGTTTTTACAGGATCTCCTGCGGACCGGGCCGGAATACAACCAGGAGACTTTGTAACTGCAATTAACGGCAGGAAAATCACAGATGCTGCAATGCTGGTACGAGTTGTCGGAGATCTTCCCCCTTCTAAAACCGCTTCATTTACCGTTATCCGGTTTGGTGAAACCGAAGTAATTAATGTTGTAATCGGGAGACGCACTGATGCACATACTATCGCTTCGAAAAATAAATACTTATGGCCCGGTTTGAGTGTGGTCCCGCTTACTACTTCTCTTCGCAAAGAGCTTGAGCTGTGGCAAGCACAACAGGGAGTGCTTGTACGAGAAGTAGAGCCGGAAACGAAGCTGCAGATAGCCGGAATAAAGCTTGGAGACGTTATAACTCGTATCAATGAGACGGAAATTATTTCCGTCTCCGATTTTTACCGTATAATAAATGATGATAGGACAGATGAATTGCGTTTCTACTTTTTGCGTGAAGGAAATGAATATAATATTGCTGTTACACAGTAGGGGTATCTATGCATAAAGAGTTTTTACCGTACGAAACGATGCGTAACAATTCGATAAAACTTGCATACCGGCTCTATCAGGACAATTTTATTCCGGATGTCATCTATGTGTCTCTTAGAGGCGGGGCCTATTTGGGCAATATCGTCAGTGAATATTTTAAGATTGTTAGAAAAGAGTCCAGACCGGTGTTTTATGCTGCCGTTGTTGCCCGATCTTATACCGATATCCGGCAGCAGGGAGCTGTAATGGTTGACGGCTGGACCTATAATCCGGAATATCTCCGTCACGGAGATAAAGTACTCCTCGTTGACGATATATTCGACAGCGGTAAAACGATCAATAACCTGGTGGAATTGATCGTTGAAAAAGGAATTCCGCGTGAAGATATAAAAATTGCTGTTCATGATTATAAAGTTATTGAATATGAAGAAGATCCTTTGCCGATTCGCCCTGATTATTACTGTAGAAAACACATTATCAAGAATCAGGAAGATGAAATTTGGATTCATTATACGAGCCACGAACTTTTCGGTTTAACGGAAGAAGAGCTGGAGAAATATTATTTTTCTTCCGATGGACAGTTAAGAGAACCGTTGAAAGTGCTGCTGGATGATAGGTAATAATCGCCTCGCGTTGAGAGTTGGTTTCTTCTCTTTTCTCTTGTTCTTTCTCTTTGTATGCACTGTATCTGCTGAAGAGGATGTATTTTTCTCTATTTCGCACTCATCAGGTAATTATTCTTCAGATCAGCTTATCTCTATTACTCCGCTCGATTCTTCTGTTGATATACTGTATCTTTTTTCAGAGAGCCGGTCACAAAACAAAGTTCTTTATACCGAGTCTTTACATCTGTCTGCTCTTCCTGGAGAAAACCGAACATATACCTTTACCGTTTTTGCGGAAAAAAACGGGGTTGTTGTCAATGAAAAAGAATACACCTTTATTATCGCAAAGTCTTTTCCCGGTCCGCCCGTAGTAACTCCGAGGCCGGGGGTTTTTCACGAGCCGTTCGAGATAACGTTTGAGAACCGGCCCGGAGAGACGATTATCTACAGTTTTGATTCTCCCCCGACCAAGGGAGGGCTGGAATGGAACGGCTTTCCCATACCGTTGTCCGACAGCAAAGAGAGCTCGAACAAAACGACTCTGTTTGCGTACTCGATAAATGAATACGGGAACAGAAGCAGCATCAAATCTTGGGATTATGTATTGAAACAGACTACTTTGAGTACGGCTGATGGTTCCTCTATGAAAGTGTTATCTCCTGTCGAGGGTAATTTTGCCAATCGGCAGCTATTGTTTATCCAGAAGAGGGACTTTGATTGGATTCGCTATACTATCGGCGGGGGAGATCCGAAGGTAAGAGGTGCCGAGTATACCAAACCTGTTGAACTTGATGCAACCGGAGAGGTGAAACTCCGAGTTGCCGGTAAAAAAACAGGTTCACCTACTATAATCGAAAAAGAGATTATTTTTACCGTAACACCGCAGGCGCTTATTACCTCTGCTTTGAAAAACGGCACCTATACAGAGCCTTTTACAGTTTCATTACGGAAAAAAGATCAGGATGCCGGGCAGATCCGTTACATCGTCTGGGACAGAAGTGTAAAAATCAGCGATTCGGTGTATTCAAGACCATTTACATTACATCCTCTGCAAGGCGGGGTAAAATACTACGCCGTACGTTTTACTACCGAGAAAGGAAATGCACTCACTCAAACCGAATACCGTTATTTTGCTATCTTTGATAAGAGAATCCCCGTAAACCCCAAAATTAGCCTCTCCGAACCGACCCCTCTCCGTTCAAAAGCAACGGTCACAATTCGCGGCTCCACCGAGACGGAAATCTATTATACGATCGACGGAACAACTCCTGACAGGTCTTCTCTGCGATATGGAAAACCGTTCGAGCTCACCTTTCCGGAGAACTCTAAAAACGGTACTATCACTGTACGGGCACGGGCGTATACCCCGACAGGTGTCGTAAGCAAACAAGTGTCCCGCCTTATCGATTATGATGTCGAACCGCCTGAAGTGCCTGTCGTATCTGCTTCCGGTCCCGTTATTAGTATTACCGGTTCGCACGATGCATCAATAATATATGAACTTGCTTTTGACGGTGAAAAACCGTCTCTACCGGATTCTACATCTTCCCGCTGTCCGAACCGGATAACCGTCTCCCTCCCACATGGAATGGAGCGTATATTCACCTTCAGGTTTGCCGCAATCGATGCCGCAGGAAACATCTCGGAGCCGACTGAAGCCAAATCGGTTACAGTCGATACACATCCGCCCCCACCTCCTACAGTGGAGTTCGACTCAGGAATTCTGAGGATGCGCAGCGACGGAACTATCTACTACACGTTGTCGGAGAACAATACGCTTCCCTCACTGCCGGATTCCTCAAGCGAACCATATACACGGCCGATTTTCCTGTTTGGGATTCAAGATAAGCTTACGGTCTACCAGCTCAATGCCGTTGCGGTTGATGACAACGGTAACCGGAGCGCGTTGTCCGGACCCCACTCGTTTTCGATTGACAGACGGGAACCGTCATTACCGGTTGTTCGAGGGGTAAAAGACAACGGACTCTACAACTCAGAACACGTTACCATAAGAGTAGAAACTATTGAGCCAAAACTGGCCGTTGTCTATACGGCCACCACCGACGGCAGTGAACCGGCTGAACCGGATTTTTCTTCTCCACGGATCGAGGAAAATTTGACGTTTCACGGAGTCGAAGGAGAGGAGAGTGTTGTCCGATTAAAGCTTAGGCCTGTTTACTATGAGCGAAACCGGGCCGGAGAAGTAACGGAATACACCTTTACGATTGATCTGGATCCACCTAAACCTCCTCAACCGACAGGGTTCAAAAACGGGGGGGTGTATAACCGAAAGGTTTCTCTCTCCATAGACAATCCCGACAATGAAGCTACGACCTTTTATACCGTAGCTTCAAAAGAAGAAGATGTAGCCGATCCGTTTGGTGACGCAGGAAAAATATTCAGCGACGGTCTTTTTTTTGATACATCGTATAATCAGGAGCAGAGTTTTTACCTTAAATTTGGAAGTGTTGATAAAGCCGGAAATGAGACCCTCAATCCTGATGTTTTTCATTTTACGATCGACCGCGCACCTCCTTCTCCTCCTTCCTTAAGCGGGGATAGTGAAGAAGGGACAAAGAACAAACCGTTTTCAGTAGGTCTTATCAGTGAGGGAAACACGATCTACTACTCCCTTTTTGAAGAAAAACCTGATTTTTCTCTTCCGCCGAACACAGTACAAACAATATCACAAACGGTATATCGAGAACCTTTTACGCTTACCGGGGCCCATAACAGAGAAATCCCCTATTTCGTTTATGCCGTTTCAGTAGATAGAGCGGGGAATCAGTCCCAGCGGCCTTCGGTATTTCGTTTTACCATCGACCGAAATTCTCCGGAGGGTCCGAGTGAACCTGATGTAACGATAGTGCATAAGAGGAACAACGCCGTACTCTCCTGGAATTTGGTTCCGGACCATTCACTTTTTTATCGCATAAGGACCCAATCGCGAATAGACGTCGCCTCATTCAAACAATACACAAAACCGCTTCACATTGACTTATTGGATGATAAGCTCAGCGTCGAGTACTATATCCAAGATCAAGCCGGTAATAAAAGCAGTATTAAAACGAAAGATTTCACTATAACGGATTTTCCGAACGGAAACTACATATCCGGTCTGCGGGACCAAAAAACATACAATGACGATGTCACGATACAAGCCGATGTTTCAGCCGGTCTTGTTCGTTTTGAAGTGGCTTCAGGGGACAGAGAGGCGCAACCTGTAACACGGTTTTCTCCTGCCCTTCCTCGAGAGTATGTTTTTAAAGCTGCTCAGGGTGAATTAGCCGAGTATACGCTTCGGACAAGAGTTTACAATCACAACGATGACGAAATAGGAGATAATGAACAATTATTTCATTTTAGCATCGATAAAGATCCTCCCCCAAGCCCAGATATAACCGGTGTCGAACCGAACGAATATTATCAAAACAACCGGACAATTACTATTTCAGCAGAAGAAGGCACCGTTTTTTATAGTATAGACGAATCGGACTATAAAACGTATACCGGACCTATAGAAATTACTGCCGAACCGGGCGCCTACAATGCATATTCGATATCAGCTTTTGCAGAGGATAAAGCTGGAAACAGAAGCCCGCTAACACCGACTATTCCTTTTTATATTGACCGGGAAGTGCTGTACGTAAGTGAACAGACCGGTAGTGATTATTTCGACGGAAGCAGGAAACGCCCGTTTAAAACAGTAGAAAAAGCGGTTAAAGAAGTTCAATCAACGAACAGGAAAACCATTTTCCTAGCAGGAGAAGAGTTTTTAATCGAAACTCCCCTGCAGCTCGATTTTGATGTGGCCATTCGAGGAGGTTTTAATCCTGAAAATTGGCAAAAAACCGATGCAGCAACAACTATCATCAAACCCGGAAACTATTTTCCCTCTCGCGCTCCTCTTGTCACGGTCGCTGATAAAAAGGTGGACATTTATGATGTTGGGCTTGCAGACCCTGATAATGCAACCCGTTTTTTCATCAATCAGAAATCGGGGAATCTATCGCTTACCGGTATAAAACTATTCCCTTCTTCGACGTACTCACACCCGCCGATAGATCAGGAAAACGGAACATTACTGGTAAGCGACTGTTATTTCCGCTTCGATACGATCTCACTGCCACGGGTCCTTTCTGTGAAAGGAAACTCTTTCACAATGAAAAAAACTTCAATTGCTTTTAACAACAGTGTCGATGATATCTCTCTCGTTTTTATTGATCAGCTCCCGGAAGCTGTAATCACGGACTGTTCTTTTTTTCCGGGTAGCGGCAATCGAATTTACGGTATTGAGAGTGTAAAAAGCAATGTGGCCGTTTCCTCGTGCGAAATAGAGACCGGAATAAGTGCTGTTCGTTCTGCCGGGATACAGGCAATAGATTCCGTCCTCTCTATCGATAACACTGTGTTTACCGGCAATGAAGAGAGCAGGGTCACATTCTGTATCCAGGGTGAACGAAACGATATTACCCTAACCAATACAGAAATATCAGCGATAGGGAAAAGTGGGGCCGCCGGACTGTACGTAAAAGACTCATATGTCGATGTACGGGAATGCACCTTTGTCACCGATTACTGCGAAGAGTTTTCCTACTTTCTCAAGCTGCACAACAGCAGCGGACAATTTTTCAACAATCATTTTGTAGGATATCACACCAACGACTTGATCGGAGTTGAAATAACTGAAGGCGGCATAGACTTTATTCACAACAGCGCTGTAATCGAGGAAAGTGATAATGTTGAAATAGGTTTTCTCATTCAAGACAGCCCGGACACTAAAATTATAAATACTATTTTCTGTAAACGAGGAAACAGTCGAAACGGGAGAAAAACGGCAGCTCTTCTTATAAACGGCGATCTACCCTCATATATCCTCTCGAATAACTTTGGGGGGTGGAACACATATGCCCAGATAAACGGAACGTTATTTACTGATTTGGCCGGGTTCAACCTGTATGACGGCGACCCGGTTTCAGGACCGATTTCAGGAAATATTGCAGAACCGTTCTATAAAACGTTTCGGGAAACGAAGCTCTGGTTGTTTCAGCTGCGAGAAAATTCCAACTGTGTAAATGCCGGTATAGATGCCGTTCCTCTAAACGGACCGTTGTTTGACCGAGACGGCCAACGGCGCCCGAATCCGGACCACGGAAATCCACCGGCTTCCGACATCGGAAGCGATGAGTATTACCCAGAGGGGAAGTAAACTATTCCCTATTCCAAATGCGTTTACCGCCTTCTTTCTCGTTTCTCCATATACCGTTAACCAGCGTACATGCAAAAAGCGGCGGATCGCTACTGCTTTCTTCCGTGTCGATATACAATTTCGTTACAACACTTACTGATAATTCGGTATTCAGATAGTTTTCCGAAGTCGAATAACTGTTTAATCCGGGCGTCTGGAGGTCAATATCGTCGAGATCATCACTTTCTACCGGAGTCTCATTGAATACCGCTTCGTAGTATCCGTTACTCGATCCGACAATAAGCAAAGTCCTGTCAGGATGACTATCGCTGCCTACCGGCAACTCAGTCATATCATAGAATCGATATGTTTCCCCTCCATCTATTTTACCTGCATCTCCCCAGCTTCCGTCTTTGTATCCGAAAACCTTACCATCAATTGTGCTTAAAAATAACGCATCGAGTGTTGGGGCATAGTACAATCCTTCGTATTTTGCTTCACTGTCGGGTGTATCGCCTTTGATTTGAAAGGAGTCCCCGTTATCGGTTGAAAAGTAAATGGTGTTACCGCTTACGATCCAGATTTTAGAGTCGTAGAGAGCAGCATCGCTTATCATATGAGAAACTTCATCATCGGATGAACCCTCTATAGAACATTTCGAGAAATTATCGGAAGAATCCGTTCGGTAATAGAGCTGATACGCATAATCTCCGCTTTTGACGGTAGTAAAAAGTGTTTTCGTTACTCCCGAGGCATCGACGACGGGAAGAAGGTTCATCACGTTTTTATTTTTTAATTCGTCGTCCCGATTAAAGCCGTCACCGGAGATGTAGTAGAGCCTGAAATCGGTACCGTCGGTATTATAGAAAACTGCATAGATTCTCGAATCGATAATCGCTATCTCGAGACAAATATAATTATCTTCCGGAGAATTATATTTTTCCCAGGTATCATCACCTGTGTCCCGTTTATATACTAAACCGGCCCCGATATAATACGTATCTCCTTTTTTCACAAAAGAACCGACGGAAAGATCGTTAGAGAGCGGCCCGTCATCGAGTTGGGATTCTACTTCGAGACTTTTGAAAATTCCCATCGGACCGAAGTTACAACTTATGAACACAAAAGTGATAATTGCTGCTAACAGTATTTGTTTTATAATTTTCATACTATATATCCTATTCGGAAAAATGGTAGAGAGCGGAAAAAGTTATTTCCAAAAAGTTCCCGAAACGTGAATCTTCTCTCAAGCTCTCTTCAGTATAAAACTCGGGGACCCACCAGTATTGGAACTGAAGTCCGAGTGACCATTCAGGGTGAAAATTCCAGTAAAATGCGGCCCCGGGTTTCAAAATGGGTCCAAAATAGAGATATTCATCGAAGGTGAGGAAATTTACCCCTGCTCCGAGAAAAATAGGCAATTCAAAAGGAAAAAACCGGAAATAGTAACTCAATTTTGCAGTTATCGGAATCATACCGATAACCCGCTCTAAGGGACTGACTGCAAACATGCCTGCAAGCTGAAAACCGAGAGAGACATTACTGCCGAGAAAAGCCCCCCATTCGAGGCCGCCGATTCCTCCTAAAGAGAGGTTTGTTTTCATAATTGCTTCTTCTTCCGTTTCCTTTAACGGATTATGAAAAAACAAGGGAATGAAAAGACCCGCACTTATTGAAAACAGCTGGTCCCCGAGATCATAGGTGGGTATGTACGTTTCTTCTTCCTCAGGAGGTTTTTCCTCCTGCCCGAAAGCGGCTGCTGAACAAATGATGCATATGATAAGAAAAAAAACGATTGTTTTTGTATACTTCAAATTGGTCCTCCAAACCTGCTGCTCCTCAGTATAAAGCACATAGAATACTATCACTTGGGCATTCTTTTTTCAACCAAAGGAGAAAGCAAAATGAACGATTTTACGGTTGCTCAATCGGGTCAATTTCGTTAGCATAAGTTTCTATGAAATTAAACAGAATAGAAAAGATCGATGATGGTATCAAAGTTCAAACCGTACTTATCAGTGTTGCAGACAAGAAAGACCTCGACATTATCGTAAATGGCCTTACCGAGTGCAATCCTGAGGTAACGATTTTATCTACGGGAGGCACCTACGGCAAAATCAAAGAGCTCCTCGGCGATCTTCGCAGTACCGGTCCCGGCAGTAATACCCTCATTCCGGTCTCTGATTATACAGGACAGCCGGAAATGCAGGGAGGGCTCGTAAAAACACTCGATTTCAAGATATATCTCGGACTCTTGAGCGAAACGTATAATTCGTCACACCAAGATGATCTTGACCGCACGGGTGCAAAACCGATCGATATGGTTGTCGTCAATCTGTATCCTTTCAAAGAAACGATCGCAGCTTCAGGGGTAACAGCTGAAGATGCCCGCTCCAACATTGATATCGGCGGTCCCTGTATGCTCCGCGCCTCAGCAAAAAACTATCTGCGGGTAACTCCTGTCTGCGATCCGGGTGATTACCGGTCTATTGTCAATGAACTGCGGGAAAAAGACGGAACTATTAGTTTTGAAACGAGGTTTTCTCTGGCAAAGAAAGCGTTCCGCCATACAGGTGACTATGACGCAGCAATCGCAGCATACCTCGCCGGAGTAGATAACGAGCAGGTAAAAACCATGTACAACTATTCATAAGGAAATATTCAATGGCCCAAAACGATCTTACTGCAGCATACCGTGAGATGACCGGGGATTTTTTTCCATCCCACATGGAAATCTCTTTCTATGACGCTACAAAGAAGCAGACCCTTGTCTATGAAAAGGTGGAATGGACAATAGCCGGCGAAAAAAAGGGGCTTCGCTATGGAGAAAACCCCGATCAGCCTGCCGCCTTTTATAAACTGCTCAACGGCAATCTTAGACTCGGAGAGGTTGAAAATATCACTCCCGGTAATTACCTTGCCTCAGATATTGCATTACTGCAATCGGGTAAGCATCCCGGTAAAACAAACATTACCGATATTGATAACGCCCTAAATATTTTACGTTACCTCCACGACCGGCCTGCTGTGGTCATTGTAAAACATAACAATCCCTGCGGTGCGGCCGTCGACCGGCACATACGTGACGCTTATGAAAAAGCACTGCTTGCAGACCGGATAGCAGCATTCGGCGGTGCTGTTGCCTGTAACCGGAACGTTGATAAAGAAACGGCAGAACACATTGCATCCGGTTATACTGAAGTTATTGCAGCTCCTGATTATGAAGAGGGGGCATTTGATATTCTCGCTTCTAGGAAAAACCTCCGCATTATGAAAATCGCAAATATTGAAAATCTGCAGAATTTCATTGGAAAAACGGTACTCGATTTCAAATCACTTATAGACGGAGGTATTATCACGCAGTGGTCATACGTACCGAAAACACGTTCTAAAGCGGATTGCCTTCCTGCCCGGGTTTCTTATAAGGGAAAAGAGTATCGAGTAAACAGAGAGCCTACCGATGCAGAGTTTGATGATATGCTTTTCGGCTGGCTTGTTGAAAGCGGAATAACCAGTAATTCCGTTGTGTATGTAAAAGACGGTGTTACTGTAGGAATCGGCACAGGGGAGCAGGACAGAGTAGGTGTTGCAGAAATTGCCCGAGATAAAGCGTACCGGAAGTGTATGGAACGGCTTGCCTGGCAACAGCACAATTGCTCGTTTGAACAGCTCGATACCGATTCGAAACGAAAAGAAATTAAACAAAAAACCGAAACCATAAACGGCGGCTTACAAGGAAGCGTTATGATATCAGATGCTTTTTTTCCTTTCCGCGACGGCATTGATGTGGGATTGCGAGAAGGGGTTGCAGCAGTTATGCAGCCCGGCGGTTCTTTGCGCGATTTCGAGTGCATCGAAGCGTGTAACGAATATAACGCCGCTATGGTTTTTACAGGCCAGCGTTCATTCAAACATTGATTTTCTTTACCTTCACCTTCTTACATAGTATGTTAAAAGTCAGGAGAAAACATGTATGATGTAGTACCACGTAACACGCTGGTGAAATACGGCATGAAAGCCGCAGGTGGTATCGGTGGCGGAATTGTTCTATTTATCCTGCGGGTGATCGCCGTTGGAGGGAAGGGCGCTTTTTCTCTTCCCGGGCTCATCGTCGGAGGAGTTATCGCTCTCATCGGGTTGGGCCTTTCGACATCAAAGGATGACCGAAGTCTCGGTATGATTGCTGTAGGGTCAGGAGCGCTGACTGCTATCGCTTCCCTTCCAATAGTTGGATGGCTTGGAGGTGCCCTCATGTGGATCTCCGGTATCGGCCTCTTAATCGGGGGGGGATTAAACCTGTTCCGTTTTATCCGCGGCAAACGAACGAGACTGTAAACGATTTTTTTAAAACGGTGATGGATAGTACAACACAGCGCCCCCTGTTCAGTTACTGGCTTGAGACGTACGGATGCCAGATGAACAAGGCGGAATCTCGACACATAGAAATATCGTTCGAGCAGATGGGGTTTATCCCGGCCGAATCCCCGCAAGAGGCCCGTATCGTTGTTCTCAACACCTGCTCTGTAAGGAAAACAGCCGAAGAGCGTATTATCGGCAGACTCGGATACTACGCTGCCTTAAAGCGACATAATGGCTTTTTACTGATCGTTATAGGATGCATGGCACAGCGATTAAAAGACAAAATCAAAGAAGAATTCCCGTTCGTTGACGCCGTTGTGGGGACCTTTGACAAGCAGTCCTTTCTCGATGCTCT
>CAZQKT010000048.1:0-7593 GCA_964594055.1 uncultured Spirochaetales bacterium | reverse complement strand
TTGCAAAGGAGCAGAAAAAAGCGCTCGGCCCTCTTTTTTTGGACCACACCGACTATGAATTTCCGTATGCATATACGAATAGTGGTGATGTTACAGCCTACATACCGATTATGCACGGATGTAATAACTACTGCACGTACTGTATTGTCCCCTATGTTCGGGGAAGGGAGGTCTCGAGGGACCCGGCATCTATACTCGAAGAGATAACAGCACTCGACCGTGCCGGGTGCAGAGAAATAACTGTACTTGGACAAAATGTAAACTCCTATTACGGCAGGGAAAGCGGTTCCTGTATAACATTTCCTGAACTTCTCGAACGGACCGTAGCGCAAACCTCAGATGATCTCTGGATACGGTTTCTCACCTCACACCCGAAAGATTTTTCGTTAGACCTCATTTCAGTCATTAAAGAGCATGATCAGATTTGCCGCGGAATACATCTTCCTGTGCAGAGCGGTTCGAATTCAGTACTGGCCCGGATGAAAAGAAACTATACACGTGAAGATTATCTACAAATTATAGCTGCGTTAAAGCAGCAGATACCCGACATCTCGCTTTCAACCGACCTTATTGTAGGGTTCCCCGGCGAAACTGATGAGGATTTTACACAAACTCTTGACCTGATCAAAACAGTCGAATTCGAAGATGCGTTTACCTATAAATATAATCCTCGGCAAGGCACGAAAGCATACTCGTTTGAGGACAGTGTTCCGGAAGCAGAAAAAAAAGACCGTCTTCAGCAATTGATTGATTTACAGCGATCAATTAGCATTAAAACCAAGAGAAAAAAAATCGATAATACAGTAAAGGTATTAATTGAGGGAGTTTCTAAAAAAAGCAACGCTGAACTGCTCGGCAGAACCGAGTACAATGAAATGGTAGTATTTCCCGGTAAAAAAAAACAAGTCGGCTCATTTGCAAACGTGAAACTCACATCCCTTTCCGGTAATACTTTTAAAGGAGAACAAATCGTATGAAACCATTCAAACTTATTATTTTTCTAGTGATACTTGCAGTTTTTGTATTTTTTGCCGGTTTTAACATCTCACACTCGTCCACTATATCCTTCGGTTTTTATAAGTTCGAAGACGTGCCTATTTTTATATCTCTTTTTATCGCTTTTCTCTTAGGCGCATTCGTTATGCTTCCATTTGTTATCCTTTCAGGAAGAAGAAAGCAGAAAAAAACCGGAAAACAGGAAAAAACTCAAACACCGGATACTCCGAAAGGGAAAAAGGAGAAAGACCATACCGAGTCTCAGGAGAAAAACCCGTCTCAATACAGTGAATAAGCACTTCCGATTTGTTCTCTTTTTTCTCTATTTATTCTCTTGTATTGTAAGCATCTCCGGGCAGGACCTTCTTGCAAGTGCAGAAGAGCAAGAGACCGCAGGCAATTTTGACGAGGCTTTTTCATCGTATTGCAGCTGGCTCGAACAAAACAGGGAAGCGGAACGGTTCGATACCGTTTTCAATCGTGCTTTTGATCTTCCGGTCCGGGTGGGTCTGCAACTCGACTGTCTCTACACATTACTCGATACCGTTACAAACAGCTCCCCCCGCTATATGCTTCTTAAGAAAACGGCCCGGATAGAGGAGTTCCTTGGCCGTTTAGCTGAAGCACAACACCATTATGAAGAAGCAGCATTTCTGATTCCGGAAAACAGAGATTTTCTCTCCCTGTTTCGTTCGGCCTTTCTTCTCTATGAATTGGGGTATTTCGAACGCTCTTTTGCACAGGCGAAAACAATTCGTTCTCTCTGCACTGACCATGAGCTCGTATATGATACTCTTATTCTCTCCGGCCGGATTCTGTACGCACAGAACAACCGGCTTGAAGCAAAAGAGGTGCTGTACACACTCCTCGACAAAAAGTCTTTAGAATCGGCAACAGCAGATCAGCTGTACGGCATACATCAGCTGGCCGTAACAATCGGTATGTATACCGAGGCTGAATCGGTTTTTCGCACACTCAAAACAGTTTATCCTGAAAGTATCCCTACATATATGTTGTTTTCTCCCGAAGATCAGAACATCATTACTGAATATCCTACTCCAGCCACTCTGCTCTCAGTTCCCCTAGAACTGTCCGCAGAAAAAGAACGAAGCATTACATACACAGGTGTACAGACCGGTTCCTTCCTCAAGAAAGAACACGCCGAACATATGGTCAGGGAACTAAAAGTGAAAGGATTTCGTGCTGCAATAACCGAAAAACTCATTGAAGGAAAACGGTACTATAAAGTCATTGTGCCTGTACCCGAGAACAGCGATCCACAGCAGATAATCATCAAGCTCAAGGAAAACGGCTACGAAGGTTTTTTGCTTTTTAAGAATTGATGACTGACCGTAAAAAAACACTTTTTTTACGGTCAGTCATTGTTCCTCTTCGATAAACTCGATCCTCTCGAAATGTAACGGTTGTTCACCCGCGGAAATAAAACCATGTACCGTAACGTTTCCCGGTTCGAGAATGACCGTATGCGTTATTGAGTTCTGCTGAACTTCCTTTTCATATTTTATGCTGTAGATAATCGTATCTTCCACGAGGCCGTTTCTCTTGAGTGCCTTAAGTTCCAATACATTTGTATGGTCAACAGGATAGATGCTATATCCGCCTTGCTTTTTTTCGTTCCCGTCTTGGTATGAAAAATACGGAAAGTTGAAGGCAATTTCGATACCACTGTTGCTTAAGAACGTTCCGTTAAGCTCGTCAGGTTCGAGAGAAGTACCGGCAAGAGAAGATTTTTCAAGTGTTGCCACAACATTGTCGGAAAGCTTTACATAGGTGCCGTCCCATTTAAAATCACTTTTTTTAAAATCATTGTCCTGTACAAAAATCTTGATAGAGTCAATTGCCAAAACCTGGATTGAAATCTGCTTGCGTATAAACGGAACAAGTTGATTCTGGGCATTCAGATAAAAACTATTCGGTATTCTGGTTTTGTGTGAGTCCTCCCACTTATACACTTCCTGCAACTGCTTTTCGAAAAAAGAGATGGTACGGTCGAACGGGTTAAAGTGGATTATTTCATAATCGTCATCTAAAATATTTTCGGTTTCTCCTCCGAGTGTTTTGTACCACAACCCATCGAGATAATTCTCATAGGCGGTAACTTCCTGCTGAAACAGCTCCTGTAACTGCTTCTCCTCTATCTTTTTGCCGGCAATTTCCTCTTCTTTACCTAGAACATAACGGCTTTCCTGATACTTCCAGTAATACTCACGTAAGATCAAATCAAACATGTTGTCAGACTCGGGATTATGAGAAAAAGAAACAATAGGGAAACTAATTCCGTTTTTCTGGCCCTGCTTGTACGCTTGTGACCGTTCCTGCCGATCAATCTCTATTGTACCATCCGAATCGATACGCACGATGGATTTGTAATAGAGTCCAACTCCTGTAGGGGAATGCGTTTTCCGGAAAACATCGAGAGTACGGTTTCCCTTTTCATTGATACCAAAACAAATGATTTCTAAATTGTGGTCACCGACAATATCTTCGAATGCAATACTGAAATTTCTGATATCGACTGCCGATGTTTTGTTTTCCCAGGAAACTTCATAACTATTCGTGACGTTGTTGTAATCGATTACAACAATTTCTATAGGAGATTTTGTTTTTTTCCGGTCCTTTAATACAACAATTTGTTCATCAACCCGGTCGAAATCGAGATTTACATTCATTGCCTGAAGGACCAATTCGTCCGGAAAATCATTTACTTTCGGTACAACGTTCTCTTCGAAGTATTCCTCCGGTATAGTATCGCGAAACCTCGGTTGGGAAAGATCTTCGCCGGAGCTTACCGGTACGATCGTTTTTGAGTCTATTTTTTCGGTTTTTTCCCGCTCAGGCGCATTACATCCGGCAAGACATAAGTACATGAGAACAACGAGACCCAAAAACAGTGCCGATTTTTTCATATATACTGCTCGCACATAACGCTGTTTTACCTAAAATACTTTTGTAGTTGTTGTAACACTTCTTTTTTTGTTGTTTCAAGTGGTTCTCTGCATTTAAACCCTGCAGCCGTTTTGTGCCCTCCACCGCTGAAACGTTGAGCAATCTCAGCTACGTTTATATCACCTTTTGAGCGTAATGAACATCGGAGAATACCCTCGAGGTTCTCCTTAAAGAAAACCGAGACAAGAATTTTCTCACTTTTAAGCGGAATGTTTATCAGGGTGTCCGCCTCCTCGTAGGATGCCCCACATTCCTGTACCGTTTCTTTGAGCATGGTCTGCACTGCAACGTGTGAATTGTAAAGCAATTCAAGCGATGCGAGTACTTTTGACTGAAGGACGAGGGCCGATATCGAGTTGCTTTCATAGAGATGGGAATATACACTGTTCGGATTTACTCCGGTGCGAACAAGCTTCTCGGCAATGGAAAAGGTCCTTGCCGTTGTTTTTGGATAGATAAACGAACCGGTATCGTAAACGATACCGACATAGAGCGGTTGGGCCAAATCAAACGTCAAATCGATTTGCAGTTCTTCAAATAGAGAAAACAAAATTTCACATGTCGATGAAGCATCGACTTGGATAAGATGGTTTGTTTCGAACTCGTCGTCGTTTTCATGGTGGTCGATGATGAAGTAGTCCTTTACCCGGGTGAGTACGATGTCCTTAACAGTGCCGATATTTTCTATATCGTTTGTATCGAGGATGATAAGCACATATTCATCAATTCCGTCGGGAAGCTGCTCTTCTGAAGTAATCTGCTCTATATTTCTCTTTTCGGCAATAAACTGATATTTGTACGGGGTGGGGTCGGCATTAAAGATTAGTACCTCTTTTCCGAGAACTTTCAACGCCGAATAGAGAGCACATTCACTGCCTAGTGCATCACCGTCCGGTGTTTCGTGTGCGGTTATTATAAATTTATCGTGTTCCTCGATAAAAAGTGTTGCTCTGCTCGACTTCATTCTTTCACCTGTACAGTGACGATCCACGCTTTATCGTTTTTTGTTTTCGTATAACAGAGGGCGAAAGGTCCGGTTCTAAAAAAGAGCCCGGTTCTATAACTGCACTGTCAGGGATGTTAGGATTGCTTCCGATAACAGTAAGACCGGAATGAATCTGTTTCGGGTTGTCCCGGTTTGAAACCTTCGATTTGCATCCCCCTATTTTTGCCTGGTCGCCGACGGTCACAGTGCCGAGCGTTTCATGGAAAACCGGGAACAGGAGGGTTTTCTCTATTACAACATTCCTTCCTATCTGGTTCTGATTCATGATAACGGAGTTTATAATACGTGAGTTTTCTTTGACCTGGACACCCGGAAAAAGAACGGAATCTTCTACATATCCTTCGATTTTGGTACCGGGAGAAAAAAACGAATTCTTTACACATCCTTTACGGGTTATCAATGTATCACTGTCATCATGTGAAGAGACTTTTTTAAAACTGTAGGGAAGTTGTTTTTTAATGGTATCCGAGACAATGAGCAGATTACTCTCAAAAAGCTGCATCAAATTATTCTGAAAAAGGACGATACCCGGCAGTTCATTCATATCATCAAAATTGGAATGAAGAATTTCATTGAATAAAGTGGAGACAAACGGTTCGTCTCCTTCACCGGGACCGCGAAAACTTTTAATCGTTTCCATCAACTGTTTTCGTTTGGTTATGTAGAGGTCTACCGGGACCGCATCAATCGCTATTTTTACAATCTCTCCTCCGAATCTGGTTACCAAAGATTCGAGTGCAGCCGATTCGAGCAGGAACAGAGATGAGGTGTTGTAGAGAATGACTTTATCACATTTCAGGCTCCCTAATAATCTAAGAAAGTCCTTTTTCGTAACACCGTTATCTTGTATCTCTATATTCCGTCCTTCCCACAGAGATAGATAGGATGAAATCTGTTTTAGCCCCGACTTCTGTGTAAAAAGACCGGAATAGGAGGAGGAGGCTTCAGTAAAATTGGTATTAGAGAGAACAAAATCGATAAACAGATACGAGCCCCAAAAAGGGAAAAGAGAAGGCATCGTCGCCGGCAGGACCCCGGGTATTTTGCCGGACAGATCAATATCGAAAAAGAGAGCCGCCACATCAGGCATATGTCAAGCAGCCTTGAAAGAGAACGTTTTGTAGCCGCCTTTTAAACCGATCCTAAACTTCTGTCCCAGTACATCATGTGGTATTTCATCCTTCGGCTTCAGCTGCTTCTCATCGATAATCTTCATCGAAAGAGCAGTTTGATCGGTAGTAAGCTCTGCTACGCTTTTTTCACTTTTCTCTTCCGAAATCGAAAAACTCAGTTTCTCCATATCGAGATAGAGCGGATTTTCTGTATGTATTGTTACCGGGCCGCTCGTTACCGGTTGATTATCGATATAGATTCGAAACGACAAACCGCGTTTAGAAGCGGCAGATTTTATCAAAAGCACAATGAGGACGGCTAACGCTGCTGCAACAATCACTGCAACAGGGATTATCCATATGTTGTTTGCCAAAAATCCTTTTACCGTAAACGAGACAGAGGTTACCGGAGGGATGAGTACAGTCTCACCTCCGAATTGAAAGGTGAGGGTGCCTGTTTTTTCTCCGGGCTCCAAATCGAAAGAGGAAGGTACTGACACCGGAATGGAAATCGATTTCTCCTGTTCAGGTTCTATAGAGAACTGAAACGAATCGGCAAGAATGGAACCTGATTTTCCATCTTCCGTTTCCAGGATGATATTCGTAATGGAGATTGTCTTGGTTTCGGTATACTGTTCGCTTTTTACAGCAAACCGGAGGGACGTAGCTGCATCCTTTCCTATCGGCACCATGGTCGGTGTGCCCCGGATTTCGATCGTTCCGAGAAGTTCCTTTGTTTTCTCGACTAACTCTTCTTCCGTCGGCTGGTCTGAAGTAACTTCATACTCACCGGAAAGCTCTTTGGCCAGCGCTTCGGCCGCGGTCCGGGTCCCAATACCGAGAATCTGGATTTTCCATCCTTCCTGCTGAATTGTCTTGGCATTTTCTAAAAAGGCATGATTGAAAGAGCCGTCTTCGGAATAGTATGTACTGTCCGGGGGTGCTTCCTGTATACCGTCTGTGAGGAGGAGGAGAAACTTTCTCCGGTCACTGTCCTCGTACTGCTGCAGTACTTCTCGTAAGGTGTCTAACGCGTTGCCGATATCTGTAAACCTGCCGTCGGCCACAATGGAATCTACCTTTTCTTGTAACTCGGGGATGTCTGGAGGCTGTACGTCCGTATCCATAATTATTTTTTCAGTTTGTCCGTAGAAGGCGATAACAACGAACATATCTCCGGGAATCATCAATTCATCAATTATGTAGTTGTCAACATACGATTTGACCGCATCGATTTCCTCTTCCATTGACAAGGATTTGTCGAGAACGAGATAAATATCGATGTTTTCGGTACGCTCATCGGCTAGAAGAGGAGAGAGAAAACTGAAAGACAGTACAAAAAATAGAAAAATTAATAGTATTTTTTTAATAATCATCATCACCACCTGTTTTTTATCATAACATGTACTATCATTGTATATAAAGTATAAAAAAACAAAAAAAAAAAAAAAAAAAATTTAATTTTTTTTCTTTCTTTTTTTAAGCTATAACTAAATAAATATTAAGAAGAGA
>CAZQKT010000047.1:16043-23658 GCA_964594055.1 uncultured Spirochaetales bacterium | reverse complement strand
ACGCCATGAATATAATAAACGCAAAGAAGACGGCGAGTTTACTAAAACGGAAAAACCGAGGGGAGATACAAAACAGACAGAATCACGTTTTACTGTAGACAGCACTTACGGCCATGTATCTTTCTCAACACAGACTGCCGGTTCGTTATTTATGAATTCAAAAAAACAGGGAGATATTCCTGCCGGAGCGTCGGCAACCCTGAAGAATCTCGAAACAGGGACCTACAAATTTGAAATGCGGTATGAAGATGGTGAACGTGAAACCAAACAGGTAAAAATCGAGCATAACCGTACCGCTCGTGTTGTTTTCTCCTATCAAAAACAGTATGAAATCGGACAACGCGGTCCGGCAGGCGGTCTGGTGTTCTATGATAAAGGGGAATATTCTGCCGGCTGGCGATACTTGGAAGCTGCTCCTGCTTCTACGGAATGGTCAAATATAGAATGGGGTGCGTATAAAACAAACATAGGTGCTGCAGAAGAGGCTATCGGCAGCGGAGAAAATAATACGCGGCTTATAACCGAATGGCTTGTTGAAAACGGGCAATCCGGCAAGGCTGCCCAGCTGTGCAGTGAATTGATATACGGCGGGTATGACGACTGGTTTCTCCCTTCGCTTAAAGAGATTGCTCTGATAATTTCAAATCTTCACGATCAAGAGCTCGGCGGCTTTTCCGACACCTTCTATTGGAGTTCTACTGAGAACAGCCCGTATTCGGCCTGGAAGCAGCATTTCGACAGTACCCGCACGTATTACAGTGATAAAGACGAAAAATACAAGGTGCGGGCAATACGGGCTTTCTAATGGTTTAACAATGGTGAAACTGGTACAGTTGAGTGGCCGAACGGAGCAGATTTTGCACTGGAATTTCTTCTCGAGTTAGGCAAAAAACATACGCAGAGAAGTGCGTGAGTCCTTATTTGTCTTATTTATTAGGTCTTTTTGCTGTGGATAATGGTAAC
Source organism: uncultured Spirochaetales bacterium (assembly GCA_964594055.1). Taxonomy (GTDB): domain Bacteria; phylum Spirochaetota; class Spirochaetia; order SPDA01; family CAZJBZ01; genus CAZKZZ01. The sequence continues at coordinate 22,695 of CAZQKT010000047.1, read as the reverse complement.
ATGAATTTGTTCACGTATCTTTACGAACGGGGGGCCAATCTTGCCCAGACGTTTCCCGAAACCGTACCGGCACATAATCGGAAAGGTTTTTATCCGCTAAGGTCATCTCGAACCTGGCAAACCGCTGCAGTCCGTTTTCAATTTTGATGTCCGGATTGCCGTTGCCGATGAGGGGGCGGGCATAATGAATAAAATCATCGGTTACATCGAGGCCGCCGTCGCTGATCCATTCAGGGGGCAGATGCCGGACCGAGTTGGCAACTTTTTCTAAGGGGACTTTATCGAAAACCGGCTTATATTCGGCCCCCTGAGCAACGCTCTGCATCGTACCACCTTTTCTGAGGATCGTTGCCATAAACCCGCCGCCCTCATCTATTGCAATCTCGACCGCCTTTCGGGCGACCTGGTATGCTTCTTCGATATCCACACCGGATGCGTATAACGATGTTCCCCGCTGCAGCACTCCGGGCACCTGTCCTGTTGCCTGCCCCCGCACCGCAAGGCCGTGGTCGTTTAGGTAATTGACTACTGTCTGGGCCACGGTTTGTCTGCTCGCCCCATATTCGATGTGTCCGAAACCGTCATGTCGTTCTCCGAGTGAGCCGACGTTGAATCCCTCACTTACCACTGCGATGCACCGTCCGCTGCGGGCAAGTTCCGCATTTACATTCTCTGCCAATGTTTCCAGATTATGGTCCGTTTCCGCAAGGTAGAGCTGAAGGGGCATCTCCCTTTCCGGGTCGGCAAGACGCGCTGCGGCCGGAATATATCCTGCGGTACGCCCCATTGCCTGGAGAACTGAGACCGGTTCCGAGACGCACATTCCCCGGTTCTCTTCGTTTACGTTCTGGATGATGTAGGCCCAGTACCGTGCTGCACTTCCATAGCCCGGGGTGTGGTCGATGATGGTAAAATCTTTATCTCCTAAATCGTTGTCGATCGTCTTCGGCACTCCGACCGCCGTAAGGTCGTAGTCTTGAGAACGGGCGAGCTCCGAGACTTTATGGGCGGTGTCCATGGAGTCGTTACCGCCGATGTAGAAAAAAAAGCCGACATCGTGGGCCCGGAACACATCGATTATCCGTCGAAAGTCTTCTTCTTGTCCCTCTTTCAGTTTGTACCTGCAGGTGCCGACCACGCCGGCCGCGGGTGTCGTTTTCAGAAGCCCGATCTCTTTTCGGTCCTGGCTGCCCACGTCGATCAGTTCTTCTAATAAGATACCCTCTACACCGTGCCGTGCAGCGTAGATATTTTTAAACCGGTCGGGATAATCAAGACACGCTTCGATTATTCCCTGCAGTGATGCGTTGATAACGGGCGAAGGCCCGCCTGATTGCGCTACGATTACATTACGTTTCATATGTGTTCCTGTCCTTTTCTTTATATTTGAAGATTTAGTATCATTCTGCCGGCACGACTTGGTTTCTTCCCTGCTCTTTGGCTTTGTACAGGGCCGGATTTATCCGGTCACCTTTTTAAATAAATCCTGTTCCATTGGTACTGTTATAGAATACCATTGTAAAAGAGTAGCTTCAACTGACCGCTGATGTATTCCGGTTGATAGAAGGCTTTATCATACTGGGTTACTTTTGAAACCTGATTGTAAAAACCGGAAGGGGTTTCCGGTATTGGAAAGGGTGAGAATGTATTGATTGTTCGAGGCATCCTCTTTCAGTGAAACTGTGAACTCGGGCTCCACATCCGAGGTAAATCCATATTTTATCGCGTTGGTTGCAATTTCATTGACGATCAGCCCGAGGGTCACTGCTGTTTTCGTCGGCAGAGAGACATCCCCGATTTCGTTTTCTATGGCTACCCGTTTTTTTGTAAACGAGTAGAAAACGGTTGTAAGCAGGTCCTGTATATACTCTTTAAATTCAATATGGGTAATAGATTCCGATTTATACAGTTTCTCGTGGACGAGTGAAATCGCATTGATCTGGTTCGTTATATCCGAGAGGTCGACAGAATTGCCGAGGGCGGAATCTTTGAGGTGAATAAGAGAAGAAATAATGGAGAGATTGTTTTTTACCCGGTGGTTAATTTCTCCTAAAAGAAAATCTTTTTCTTTGAGTGCTTGGCGCAGCTCGTTTTCACTGTTTTTTTGTTCGGTAATGTCACGGTTGAACTCGGAGAAACCGACGACTGTGTCTTTTTGGAATATCGGATTAAATGCGAGATCATAAGTACGGACCGAACCATCATCAAACGTATATGTAAACTGTTCCCGGACCGTTTCACCGGAGAGTACTCTCATAATGGTTTGCTCCCAATGTTCTTTCCGGTCCGCGGGCAAATAATCCATAGTCCGAATTCCCGGATATGCCTCTATATGGAAAAGTTCGTTGCAGATCGCATTGAAAGCTTTGTTATAGATGATTGCTTTCCCTTCCCTGTCTCTTAAAACGATGATTGAGGTGCTCGATCCACCTTCTTTCGCTGCATGATCTGCCAAAGGCCTTCAATAAACAGCCGAAACTGCCGCACGTCCCCCTGATTATAATCTGTTTTCTTATTTCCCAGGGCAGCGACCGCAACGACATGATCTCCCCTGAACACCGGGATGGAAATAAAACGCTGCAGGACAGGGTGTCCTTCCGGAAACCCGACTTTCGTGGCGTGCTCCCTGGTATAGTTATTCATGATAATGGGGCGCCTCTGGCGATACGCTTCCGACCATAGACCGCATGCTGAAATCTTAAAAGTCCCCACATCTTCGGGAAGTTTGCACTGTCTTAGGGTGTTCGGCGTATATACCGCGTGGGTGACCATGGTCTCATCTTCCGATAAATAATTGATAAACTCGATCTTACTTTGCGTTAACCGCTCGCTTTCTGTTAACGTAAATTGTGCAAGTTCTTCATCAGTCGCCTGACGCATGTCGTGTAGTTTTAAGAGTGACTCCAGCCTCGCTTCATTTAGTTTACGTTCGTCTTCCACTATTTTCTGTTCGGTGATGTCTCTACAGGTACCGAAGTATCCTTTCAACGAGCCGTTCGCATCAAAGACAGGAATTGCATTAGTTTCAAAAACGATCTTTCGTCCGTCTTTGTGAACCATCACATCTTCGAGACCAACGATGTCTTCCCTGTTCTGGACAATTTCCGAGAATATGGGGCCAATACGAGTGGCTTCATCCACTTCCATGAAATCAAACGGAGTTTTTCCGACCAGCTCTTCCGGAGTGTATCCGATGATGTTTTCGGTAGAGGGACTGGAGTACGTATACCTCCCGTCACTATCGACCTGCCATATCCAGTCGTTCGTGGTTTCAATGAAGCACGAGAGCATTTTTTCCGATTTCTTGAAAGCCAATTCTGTTCGTTTCTGTTCAGTCACATTCCTCGAAATAACAACGACTGTTTTTACTGTACCACCTTCCACAATTTCCGGAAAAATTCTGCAGTCGAGGGTCCGTCCTCCCTCCGGCCCCGGGAAAGTAAACTCGATCCGGGCAGATTTTCCGCTCCCGAATACCGAATCTACCGCTTCGTTCCACTTCCGCGATAATTCGGGAGGATAGCCAAGTTCTTCAATCGTTTTTCCTATATACTCTTCGAATGGAATTCCTACCGTCTCACATAAAGCTCGATTGACGTAGAGATGGACCCGGTTCCGGTCGAGGCGTCCGATAAAATCTTCCGCGTTGTCGAGCAGGGTGTCGAGCTGATTGCTTTTTTCTATTCTTTTCCGGTGTGCATCTTGGAGGCGGAAATGACTCTAAAGCCGTTAGATTCGAGCATTTCCGCTTCATTCATGGCAATAAGAACTTCGTCTTCTACGAGAAGGAGAGTCTTCCCGCTGTAACTGTTTGTAGCACTGATTGCTTCGGGCACTGTAGTCTCCAATTTCTCTACTATTTTCAGTATACCCTTACTATGCAATAGGTGCAATAACTTTTTTGGAGTTATTTAGGTATTATAATCTTTTAAGGGAAATCGGACAGTGAACGTGGTACCGTTCTCCCGTGAAAAAGAGAGTGTTCCTTCGAGCTGCTCGGTCAGCGCTGTGATAACAGCAATGCCGAAGCTCTCATTGTAGTCGATTGAGAAATTTTCAGGAATACCGATTCCGTTGTCCGCGACGGAAAGTTCTGCAGTACCGGGATCAATGCGTTTCAAAGTAATTGTGATCACACCCTCAGTACCGTCCGGAAAGGCATGTTTGATTGCATTGGTTATCAATTCATTTACAATGATCTCGAGATTAACTGCTGTGTCACTGTCTATTGTAAGCGGCTCGACATTTACAATGATTGCTACTTTTTCGTTCGCATAGATCTCTTGAATGTTTTTAAAATATGCATCTGTTTTGATTTCCTTATAGCTGCCGGTACGGTACAGTTCATCGTAGATATCGAGCATACCTTTTACCCGTGAATGGGTTTCGAGCAATACGTTTTTTGCTTCCGGATGTTCGGTACTTTCCGATTGAAGCCAGACCAGATTTGCCATAATACTCAAATTGTTCTTTACCCGGTGATGGATCTCTTTGAGAAGCAGCTCCTTCTCTTCGAGTGATTTCGCAATTATCTGCTTATCTTTTTCTATAGTTTCCTCTTGGATTTTTGTTTTTCGGTACAGATCGCTTAATTTCCCTACGACATATCCAACGGTGAGAAACATCACAACGGCAACGGCCACATAAGGTATGGATTTGTAATCTACGATACCGAAGACAATAAAGATGAATGAATACACCGAGAAAAGGGCACCACTTAAGAGACCGGTTGCGGAACCAAAAAAAGCACCCCACATGATTGTTGGGATAAAAAGCAGCGGGAAAAAGCTCCCGTTTTCAAACTTGATAGAAAGAAAGGTTGTGCCTGCTAAGCCTAGAAGAGATATAATCGAGCTGATAATAATGTGTTTTTTACTGTTTTGCTGCATTGCGTTATTGCTGCTGTATATTATACAATTTATAGGGTCGATGTAAAATAGTGAATTTCATGATGAGTCGATTTTCGATAAGTCAAAACAAAGTTTTTTCTTTTTTGCTTCTTCTCGTGTTCGGCCTTATTCTCACCACGCAGGCAAAAGGAGAAGAGATGACTCTGGCAATTGTCTATAATAATGTGGCGTATGATAGTGATCTTACCTGCTCTTGGGGGGTGGCGGCTGTGGTGACCGGATTGTCCAAAACGGTCCTCTTCGATACCGGCGATAATGGTGATGTATTGATTGCTAATATGGAGAAGATAGGACTGGATCCGAAAAGTGTTGATCTGGTAATACTTTCCCACATCCATGGAGACCACACCGGCGGATTGTGGAAGTTTCTCGAGATCAACTCTGATGTTACCGTCTACATGCCTGCCACTTTCCCGTCATCCTTCGAAAGAAAGGTAGAGAGAACGGGGGCCCGTACAGTTCGGGTGCACGAGCCAAAGAAAATTCTACCCGGCGTGTATTCCACAGGTGAGTTGGGGAGGACCATTCACGAGCAGGCGCTGGTCTTGGAATCCTCGGAAGGGCTTATTGTCGTAACCGGTTGTTCACATCCGGGTATCGACCGCATCGCCCGAAGGGCAGTAACTCTGACAGGGAAAACCGGCGATGATACAATCTACCTGATCACCGGCGGTTTTCACCTCGGGGGTGCATCAGAGAGAGCAACAGCAAAAATTATTGGAGAACTAAAAGAACTGGGCGTACGGAAAATCGCACCGAGTCACTGTACCGGAGATAAGGCAATTACTAGGTTCAGACAGGAGTGGGGTGATGATTTTCTCGAACTCGGATGCGGGGCCACGTTAGAAATGTCACGTTAAAATTTCATTTAGCGGAAGCAGCGGAAAGGACCGTTCCGCCGATCCAGTAGGGATCTACTAAGATAAGAAGTTCTTCACTCTGATTTCTGTGGACGATGCGGCCGTTGAACTCTGCACCGAACTCTTTGAGCATATTCCCGGATTGGCTCCCCTCGTCTTCGACCGCTACCTGTTCGACCGCTTCAACACTGTCTACGGCCAAAGCAAAAGAGTCCTGCTCCAACTCGACGATTACAGCAATTTCCCGGTTTGTTTCATGAAGAATCTCTTTTATAGATGAAAAAAGATTGATCATGGTGGTCAGTTCTCCGTTACGCCGTGCTTCGATTATGGAAAGGGCATCTTCCTTTTTTCCTTCTGCCGCCAGTTCGAGCACCTGCTCAGCAGTTGCATGGATTGCTTTGTGGGGCCGGTCGAACTTTTTGAGCTCCATCCCAACCACGGTATCATCAGTTTTATAGTTGTCGTACCACGTGCCGAATTTACAGGCGTGGGGATCGACCCCGAGAGTAAACTCCCGTTCTTCTTTTACGCACGCTTCGAGCTCATCTATCCAATGTTTATGCTCTTTTTCCCGCTCGGAGAGGCTGTTGGTCAACTCGGTGATTTCCTGCTCGCGGGATGCAATGCCCATCCGCATCCGCATGTCGATGAGTTTATACACTTTCCCGCGTATGTTGATAACTCCACGGACCCACTCGGGTGCGTCCGGAATGTGGGTAATAGCGGGAACTGCGAGCATTTCCTGGACGAATTGGGTAGAGAGCCCAAATAGTCTGTTTTTCACGGCAAAAATGAGAAAAGGTAATTCGGTAGAGAGATAATTTTCCATATACATAGAATAATTTTTCCGGAGACTAAAGTCAAATAAAGCTAAATTTT
>CAZQKT010000047.1:14481-15943 GCA_964594055.1 uncultured Spirochaetales bacterium | reverse complement strand
GGTATGGATGGCCTGGAGAAACAAGGCCGTTTTTGATAATAACGGGAAAAAGTTATACGTACAGAGCATCGGTAACGATATCACCGAACTGCGCAGTACGATTCAAAAATTCGAAAAGAGTTTCGGCGGATCAGCCGTCTCGAAAAATTCCGGCATAAACCGGTAGTCCGGCTCGGTCCGCTGCCGCTTGTGGATGGAAAATACCCGCTTGAGTCCCGCGATGTATCCCTTCGGCGGTTCGGGAATATTGTATGCCATCGCTTTGTGCAGTTTTTTTAGGTTAAAAAACGGTACCGCGGCATAGCTGTGATGTTCGATGTGGTAGTTCATCCGCCAGTAGAGAAAAGCCATAAGGGGGCGGTAGTGGATGGTGTGGCAGCAGACCCGCCAGTCGGGAACGTTCGAGTACAGGCCTGAATGTTGGGAGATTCCTGTTCCATGGGCAGGAAAGGAGGCGAAAAAATAACCGAACGGTACCAGTACTACCAAAATCCACAATCCGAAGTAGATAAACACGCCTAGCAGAATGAGATGCCCTATCACCATGAACCGGGCCCAGTTGCAGATCTTTTTTCTTCTCGGATCGTCTTTCGGAAGAAGCGGGTCCCAGTGGAAAAAATCGACATCAGCATTACCGAAAAAATGGGCAAACGTCGGGACCATGAACATCTTGAACTTTTTAAAGTCAAAGGTAAGCCAGCTTACATAATCCACACCGGTAAACGGGTCCGGCATGATGATAACTTCCTTATCCAGTCCTTGGTGGACTGTGTAGAGATGATGGTTGAAATGGCTGATCCGAAAGTGGAGGTAATTATTCCAGGTGAGGAAACAGAAGAGGCGGTAGAACACCTCGTTCAGTCCTTTGGATTTGAACGGCGTTCTGTGACTCAGTTCATGACCGGCCGCTTCCATGCCGACAAAATTGTGAAAGCAGCAGTGAACGTATGCTGTTATCACCATAGGAATCCACCATTGTAGCAGGAAAAAATAAACGGAAAGGGTGAGAGTTCCCAGAAATATCAGCAGAAAACTGCCCGCTTGAAGCAAGCCTCTCAAATCACTCCGCTGTGTTAACTGTTTTAGCTCCTCTTTTGGAAGAGGAGTTTTATACCAGTTGATTTTGTTTTTCATAACAACAACCCCTCGTTACTATTCCGCGTATCATGTGCACGGATAAAGTCTAACTAATTTAATAATGTTTGTCTACAATTGCTGTCGAGCTGTTCTCTTTTATCTATTTCTTCTACGGAAAGCCCGAGAGCCTTTGCTATCTGTTCATCAGACATACCCATCGATTTCATTCTCTGGGCTGTTTCCCTAACCGCTCTCGATCTCCCTTCCTCGTGTGCCTTATCTCTTTCTTCACCTATCAGAGAAGCCTGGTCATGGAGGAACATCGAACGTGCCTGATAGGCCAACCTGGCCTGTTCGTCTTGAATAAAATTGTCATACCGTTTTT